>NZ_JALPKN010000280.1 GCF_023630195.1 Actinotalea sp. C106
CGACCAGGACCACGCCGTCCTCGCCGCGCCCGGCGGGGATCAGCCAGCCGCTGAGCAGGCCCAGCCCGGCGCCGACCACCGCCGAGACGGCCCCGAGGGTCGGCGTCAGCGCGTTGGCGATGAGCAGCTGCTCGCGCGGGACCACGCGCGGCAGGCTGGCCGAGAGGGCCGCCAGGAGGAAGCGGTTCACGCCCAGGGTCACCAGGGCCAGCACGTACACGGCGGGCCCGACGCCGACGGTCACGAGCAGCCACGCGAGGAGCAGTGCGAGCACCACGCGGACGGCGTTGCCCAGCAGCAGGACCTGTCGACGGCGCCACCGGTCCAGCAGCGGCCCGGCGAAGGGGCCGACGACCGTGAAGGGCAGGAGCAGCACGGCGAAGGCGACCGCGACGTCGGTGGCCGTGGCCATCCGCTCGGGGGAGAAGAAGAAGAGGGTCGCGAGCCCGATCTGGAACATGCCGTCCCCGCACTGCGAGACGAGCCGGACCGCGAACAGCTTGCGGAAGTCCCGATGGACCGCGACGACCCGCAGGTCACTCAGGACGCTCACGACGCACTCACCCCCGCAGGCTATCCGGCGGGCTGCCTCAACCGGATCGAGGGCTTTCTCGTTCTAGGTTGCAGGAGGTCGGGCGAGAGCTCGGCGTGGGTGCCGCTGGACGTGGCCACGGGCGTCAGGCTGTCTACAGCCTCACGTTCACCGCCACGTCCCGGCAGGCCCCCGAGCTGGCGCCGGACTTCCAGTCCCTGGTCGGCAGCGTCCGCACCACGCCCGACACGCCCCCGGGAGAGCCGGGGGCCTAGCCGGCCGGCGGCGCGCCCGGTCCTCGAGCTGCCCGGCCCTACAGCTGCCCGGTCATGCCCAGGATCGCGAGCGTCCCGCCGACGACGAGCGCGAGCGCCAGCGCTGCGAGGCCGACGGCCAGCCCGACCCGTTGCGCGGCACCGGCCTTCTCCTTCCACCCGTGCTCTGCGGCGGCCGCGCGGATCAGGGACTGACCCTCGGCCGAGGCGAAGGTGAAGTCGACCACCCGGCCGGGCTTGCCCTCCTGGTCGATCCCCCACGTCCTGTTCATCTCGAACTCGTACGTCCGGCCGAGCGTGCGTGTCACCTGAGCCGACGCCACCAGGCGGGGCATCGGTGCGCCCGAGGCGTCGACGCCACCGTCCCACCGGACCTCGCGGTGGTCGTCGGTGAGCGTGAGGGTGCGGGCCGCCTCGTCGAGCACCACCCGGTGCTCGACGACCTTCTTGAGGCCGGCGGCGCCGATGAGCCCGTACCACCGGGCGTCGACGACGTCGATCCGCAGGTCGAACCCCTCGGGCGTGGGCACCACCTGGTAGGGGGTGCCCTGCGCGCGTGCGGCCACCGCGGCCCGCAGGGCGTCGCCCGGGCCTGTCGTCACGACAGGCCCTCGTCGAGGGGCTCCTCGTCGACCTGGACGTCGAGGAAGACCTGCTCGTCCTCGACCTCGGTGGCGGTGACCGAGACCCCGTAGCTCTGGCCGGCGTGGGTCAGGGTGCACCGCACCTCGGCCCCGACCTCGGCATCCAGCGGGTCAGGGCACTCGACCAGGTCCGGTGCCTCGCCGACCGTCTCGGTGAGGACGGTGCTGACCTGCTCGGCGAGCTCGTCACCGGGGACCTCGGCGCCGCCGATGGAGAACGAGCACCCGCTCAGGCCGACGGCGAGCAGGCCGACGGCGGGAACGGCGGTGAGGTGTCTCATGGGCGTCATCGTGGCACGACGCGGGCCCCGGGCGACACGCCTGCCCGGGGCCCGCGTCCAGCTGAGGGAGGTGCTACCGCTCGGCGTCGCCGGCGATGAAGGCCTCGAGCTGGCGACGGCCCTTCGAGTCCTCCATCTGGACCGGCGGGGACTTCATGAAGTAGGTCGAGGCGGCCAGCACCGGGCCACCCACGCCGCGGTCCTTGGCGATCTTTGCGGCGCGCAGGGCGTCGATGATGATGCCGGCCGAGTTGGGCGAGTCCCAGACCTCGAGCTTGTACTCGAGGTTCAGCGGCACCTCACCGAAGGCGCGGCCCTCGAGGCGGACGTAGGCCCACTTGCGGTCGTCGAGCCACGCGACGTAGTCCGACGGGCCGATGTGGACGTTGCGGTCCTCGGTCTTGCCGGCCAGCGAGCCCTCGAGGTTCGAGGTCACGGACTGCGTCTTGGAGATCTTCTTGGACTGCAGGCGGTCGCGCTCGAGCATGTTCTTGAAGTCCATGTTGCCGCCGACGTTCAGCTGGTACGTGCGGTCCAGCGCGACGCCGCGGTCCTCGAACAGCTTGGCCATGACGCGGTGCGTGATGGTCGCGCCGACCTGGGACTTGATGTCGTCGCCGACGATCGGCACGCCCGCGTCCTCGAACTTCTTCGCCCAGACGGGGTCCGAGGCGATGAAGACGGGCAGGGCGTTGACGAAGGCCACGCCGGCGTCGATCGCGCACTGCGCGTAGAACTTGGCGGCGTCCTCGGAACCCACGGGGAGGTAGCAGACCAGGACGTCGACCTGGGCCTCCTTGAGGGCGGCGACGACGTCGACCGGCTCGGCGTCGGACTGCTCGATGGTCTCGGCGTAGTACTTGCCGATGCCGTCGAGGGTCGGGCCGCGCTGCACGGTGACGCCCAGCGGCGGCACGTCGGCGATCTTGATGGTGTTGTTCTCGCTGGCGCCGATGGCCTCGGAGAGGTCGAAGCCGACCTTCTTCGCGTCGACGTCGAAGGCTGCGACGAACTCGACGTCAGAGATGTGGTACTGGCCGAACTGGACGTGCATCAGGCCTGGCACCGTGCTCTGCGGGTCGGCGTCCGCGTAGAAGTGGACGCCCTGGACCAGCGATGCGGCGCAGTTGCCGACGCCCACGATGGCGACGCGGATCGAACTCATCCTCGCTCCTCAGATCTCTCTCAGTGCCACGACGCGTCTGCGTCGTCGGCGGGGACAGGACCGGTCGGCTGACCGGTCCCGCGGTGCTCGGCGCGGCGGTTGCCACGCTCGTCGTCGATCAGTCCGTCGAGCCAGCGGACCTCGCGCTCGACCTGCTCCAAGCCGTGCCGCTGCAGCTCGAGGGTGTAGTCGTCGAGGCGCTCGCGGGTGCGTGCGGCCGACTGCCTCACCTGATCGAGCCGCTCGGTGAGCCGGGTGCGGCGCCCCTCGAGGATCCGCAGCCGGGTCTCGGCGTCGGTCTGGCCGAACAGCGTGAACCGGACGTCGAAGTGCTCGTCCTCCCACGCCGTCGGTCCCGAGCTGGCCAGGATCTCCGACAGGTGCTCCTTGCCGTCGGCCGTGAGCTCGTAGACGATCCGGGCCCGCTTGCCGCTCAGTGCGTGCGGCGGTGGCGTGGCGACGGTCGAGCTGCCCACGATGAGACCCCGCTGCACCAGGCTCTTGAGGCAGGGGTAGAGCGAGCCGTACGAGAACGCGCGGAACGAGCCGAGGGTCATGTTGAGCCGCTTGCGCAACTCGTATCCGTGCATCGGTGCCTCGTGGAGCAGGCCGAGGATGGCGAGCTCGAGGACGTCGGAGCGGCTTCGCACGCTCTGCCTCCTCGTCCCTGGTGCTCGGTGCAGGTCCCGGCGCACGCCGGATGGTCATGATCGGGACCAGGCGGTACCTTCAGACCCGATGTATCGAACTGATACATCGGAACAGTAGGACGCGATCCGGGCTCTGGCAACCAACGCCTGGATCTCCCCGCTACCTGCACCGTGACGCACACGGCCTTCACCGACGGATCCGCATACTGGGGCGGGTCTGACCGACGTCGGTCGGCCCCCCGCATCCGTACCCTGGGCGAGGGTCGCCCTCTGCGACCCCGCACTCCCGTCGTCGAAAGGCACAGCGTGGCACCGGGCAACCCCCCTCCCCACGGACCCGCGAGCACAGGCGGTCCCGCCGGGCCGCAGCGCCGCAGCGTCATCAGCGGGGCGCAGGGCGGCAACGCTGCGCGCACCGGACCGGGCACGCCTCCGGCGGCCGGACGGCCCCAGTG
>NZ_JALPKN010000281.1 GCF_023630195.1 Actinotalea sp. C106
GCTGCTGGTGCTCGCGGTGCACCTCGTGCTGCGCGGGGCGGCCCTCGCTCAGCACGTGGGCTGGCGCGCCCTGGTGGAGGGACGGCTGCTGGCCCGGATCGGTCGCTCGGTGCTCGCGGTGCAGCTCGTGGCGCAGGTGATGCTCCTGGCGGCCGTTTGGGTGCGCAGCGGTCTCGGCGGCCCGGGCCCGGGGTGGGTACGCCTCGTGGCGGTCGCGGCGGCGGTGGCCGTCGTGGTGCTCCTGGTCCCCGGCACGTGGCTGAGCCGCCGCCCCAATGTTTCGGCTGAGTAACGATCCGGGGGGTACCTGGGGGGGTGTCACGACGAGATCATGACATGGTCAAGGCTCAGTATCGCCGCTGGTCAGTGAGGCTTTCCCGGGGGTGTCGCAGACAAGGCCCCGGGTGGTCACAGGGCACAGCACTCGCCTTGAACCCTGCGCGTGAGCGTGCCTAGGTTGGTCGTTGCGCCATGACCATTCGGGGCGATTCATCCTGTGTTGCGGGCTTAACGGCCTTCGGCAGGGGGGCCTTGCCTCGTTTTCAAACCGAAGGGAACCTCATGACGAGCATCTCGCGCAGGAACCGCGCCCTGACCGCCGGAGCCAGCATCCTGGCCCTGGGCCTGCTGGGCGCCTGCAGCAGCGACGGCGACACGGACACCGAGACCGACACCGGTGGTGAGACCACCGCGGAGAGCGGCGGGGCCCTCGCCGAGGCCCAGGAGTCCGGGACCATCACCGTCGGCATCGCCGGTGAGGAGCCCTACAGCTTCCTCAACGACTCGAACGAGCTCGACGGCGCCGTCATCGCGCTGCACGAGGAGGTCTTCGCCGAGCTGGGCATCGACGACGTCCAGGGCGAGCTCGTCGAGTGGGACTCCCTCATCCCGGGGCTCAACGCGGGCCGCTTCGACGCGATCAGTGCCGGCATGTCGATCCTCCCTGAGCGTTGCGAGCAGGCCGCGTTCAGCATCCCCGAGATCATGTACACCACGGCGCTGCTCGTCCCCGAGGGCAACCCGATGGGCCTGGAGAACATGCAGGACGTCGCCGAGGCCGACGACATCACCTTCTCCGCCATGAGCGGTGCGATCGAGGACGGCTACGCGACCGACCTGGGTGTCGAGGTCATGGCGGTCGGCTCCCCGGCCGACGGTCTGGACGCCGTCGTCAGCGGCCGCGCCGACGTCTTCGCGCTGACCGGGATCTCGCTGCGTGCCCTGGCCGAGAACAACCCGGACGCCCCGGTCGAGGTGACCGACGCGTTCGTCGCCGTGGTCGACGGCAAGGAGCAGGTGGGCGCCGGTGCCACCGTCTTCCGTGAGGGCGACGACGACCTGCGCGAGGCCTACAACGAGGCCTCGGCGCAGATCATCGGTGACACGGCCGAGTTCGAGCGGGTGCTCGGGCCCTTCGGCTTCAGCGACGCCGAGCGTCCCACCGAGGACATCACCACCGACATGCTGTGCGCCGGCGAGCTTCCCGACGCCGAGTGATCGAGCGGTTCCTTGGAACTCCTTGAGTCGTTGCTGGATGCCTGGCCACAGCTGTGGTCAGGCATCCAGATCACTCTCGGGCTGTCGCTCGGGGGCGCCGCGCTGGCCTTCGCCGTCGCGGTCGTCCTCGGGCTGGCAGCCATCTCCGAGGCCGCCGTGCTGCGGGGGGTCTCCCGGGTCGTCGTGGAGTTCTTCCGCGGCACCTCCCTCGTGGTCCAGCTGTTCTGGCTGTTCTTCGTGCTCCCGCAGTTCGGGCTGCGCATGGACTCGATGCTCACCGGCATCATCGCCCTGGGTCTCAACTACGGCGCCTACGGCGCTGAGGTGGTCCGCGGCTCGCTGAACGCCGTGCCCAAGGCGCAGTGGGAGGGCACCACGGCCCTGTCGATGTCCTGGGCGACCAAGATGCGCCGGATCATCTGGCCCCAGGCCTGGGCGCTGATGCTCCCCGGGCTCAACAACCTCATGGTGATGCTGGTCAAGGGCACGGCCCTCGCGCTGCTGATCTTCCTGCACGACCTCACCTTCGTGGTGGACAACCTGCGCCGGACCGAGGGCACGTACTTCGCCTTCGGCGTCGGCTTCGCGCTCTACTACCTCATCTCCCTCGGGTTCTCCTCGATCCTGCGGGCCCTTGAGCTCCGGGCGCAGCGCAAGCTCGGGCTCAAGCCCACCAAGGCGCAGACCACGAAGGCGACAGCAGGGGCGGTGGCGTGATGAACGACTTCAGCTGGGACTGGGAGGCCGCCGCCGAGGCGTTCCCCGAGCTGCTCCGGGCCTTCGTCGAGATCACCCTGCTGCTGACCGTGGTGGGCACGATCATCGCCGCGGTGCTCGGGTTGATCTGGGCCCTCGCGCTCCGCGAGCTGCCCACGCCGATCGCCAAGGTCCTCGCCTGGGTGCTCGACGTCATCCGGATGACGCCGCTGCCGCTGCAGCTGTTCTTCGTCTACTACGTCTTCGTCGAGCTCGAGGTCATGACGATCGCGTACATCGTGCTCGGCGTGCACTACTCGACCTACATGGCCGAGTCCTACCGCGCGGGGATCGACTCGATCCGCAAGGGGCAGTGGGAGGCGGCCACCGCCCTCTCCCTGCCCAAGAGCCGCACCTGGCGCGCGGTGATCATCCCCCAGGCCCTGCGTGCCACCCTGCCCTCGTTGGGCAACTGGTCGATCGCGATGTTCAAGGACACCCCGTTCCTCATCGTCATCGGTGTCGCGGAGATGGTCACGCAGGCCCGGAGGTTCGGCGCCAACGAGTTCACCTACGTCGAGGCGTTCACCATCGCCGGGCTGATCTTCCTCGCCGCCAGCTACCCCACGGCCGTGCTCATGCGCCGAATGGAGAAGAAACTTGCCTACTGACAGCGGCCCCGAGCCGCAGACGAGCGGTACGGGCAGCGGGGGCACCCCCCGGATCGTGTTCGACGACGTGGTCAAGAAGTTCGGCGACACCGTCGTTCTCAACGGCCTGAACTTCATGGTCGACAAGGGCGAGCGCGTGACCCTCATCGGCCCCAGCGGCTCGGGGAAGACGACGATCCTGCGGCTGCTGATGACCCTCGAGCACCTCACCGGCGGGTACATCTACGTCGACGGCGACCCGCTCACCCACGAGCTGCGCAACGGCAAGCGGGTGGAGCGCAAGGCCAAGGACGTGGCGAACGTCCGGCGTCGTATCGGCATGGTGTTCCAGCAGTTCAACCTGTTCCCCAACATGAACGTGCTGGAGAACATCACCGAGGCCCCGGTGCACGTGCTCGGCCGGTCCAAGGAGGAGGCCGAGCGCCGCGGTCGGGAGCTGCTCGAGCAGGTCGGCCTGGGCGACCGGGCCGACGCGCACCCGATGCAGCTCTCGGGCGGGCAGCAGCAGCGCGTGGCCATCGCCCGCGCCCTGGCGATGGACCCCGAGATCCTGCTGCTGGACGAGGTGACCTCGGCCCTGGACCCCGAGCTGGTGGGGGAGGTGCTCGGTGTGCTGCGAGAGGTCGCCAAGAACACCGACATCACCATGCTGATCGTCACCCACGAGATGCAGTTCGCGCGGGACGTCTCCAACCGGGTGCTCATGTTCGACCAGGGCCGCATCATCGAGGAGGCCGCCCCCGACGTGATGTTCAGCGATCCCAAGGAGGAGCGCACCCAGGCCTTCCTCCAGGCGGTGCTCTAGGCACCACGGCTGTCCACAGGCCGTGAGTCGGTCGACGGGTCCCCAGCCCCGTCGCCCCCCCACCGGGTTGCTGGCCCGCCCGGCCTAGCGTCCTTCCCGCTGCCGGTCACGGTGGCCCGGGCCGCCCGCCCTCCGTGGCGTGCGGCCCGGCGGCGCGGTGGAGGGGTGCGCGGTGGTGTGGTTCGCGGGGGAGGGCGGTGCCTGGGCGCAGGAGT
>NZ_JALPKN010000282.1 GCF_023630195.1 Actinotalea sp. C106
GCCGCCTCGCTGACCCTCGGCCTCGCGGCCTGCTTCGCGGGCGTCACCCTGGCCGCTCGGGCCGCGCGGCCCCGTCCGGAGGTGGTCCGGTGACCCTCCTGCTCGTGGCCCTCGCCGGCGGCGTCGGTGCGGCCACGCGGTTCGTCCTGGGCGTGATCGTCTCGACCCGCCAGCGCGGTGCCTTCCCCCTCGCCACGGTCGCGATCAACGTGAGCGGCTCGGCCCTGATCGGCCTGCTCACCGGAGGGCTGCTGTTCCACGACCTCGACCCCACGGTCTACCTGGTGCTCGCGGTCGGCTTCTGCGGCGGGTACACGACCTTCTCGACCGCGATGGTCGAGACCGTGCGGTTGCTCCAGACGGGTGAACGTCGCCGGGCCGTCGCGAACCTCCTGGTCTCCCTGCTGGCGAGCCTCGCCGCTGCAGCCGCCGGCATCGGGCTGCTCTGGCTGATGGCCTGAGCACGCCCACCCTGGACACCCCGCCGGAGCGGGCGCACAGTGGACGGACCAGGAGGTGTGCCATGGGAGACGTCATCGCACTGCCAGCACCCGGGGCGGCGTCCTTGCCGGACGTCCGCGGGCAGCACCGAGCCCTGCAGGTCACCTGGCACGACGACGGCGACGTGGTCGTGCTGAGCACGTGGCGCTTCGGTCGCTGCGTGGGCACCGTCCGCCTGACCGCCGAGGACGCCGCCGCGCTGATCAGCACCCTGGCCCAGGGCCTCGCGCAGGGTGGGGGTCGCGCACCGAGCGCGGGGACCGGCTGAGCTGCCGTTCCGGTGGAGAGCGGGCCCGGCGCGGGGGAGGATCGCGGCGTGGGCCCCGTCGTCGTGCGGCGTCCTGACCTGACGGACGGATGACGAGGACGCATGAGCTCGACCGACACCAGCGCCGCCGGCGCCCTGCCCACGATCGACTGCGCCGACGAGCCGATCCGCATCCCGGGCTCGATCCAGCCCCACGGCGTGCTCCTGGCCGTCGACCCCTCGACCCTGGCCATCCGCGTGGCCTCGGCGAACGTCGCGGAGCACCTGGGCACCACGGCCGAGGAGCTGCTCGGGCGGGACGTGCGCGACGTCGTCGGGCCGGAGACGGTTCCTGCCCTGCCGTTGAGCGACGACGCCCTCGAGCCGCGCCGCGTGACCCTCGCCGTGCCCGAGGGGCGGACCCAGACCTACGACGTGCTGGTGCACCTGGCTGACGAGCTGCTGGTGCTCGAGCTCGAGCTGGTGCGGGACACCCAGGCAGACCGGCCGCGCCGGGCCCGCGTCGCCCTACGGTCCTTGCAGGGAGCTCGCGACCAGGCCGAGCTCGCCGAGATCGTGGCCCGGGAGGTGCGCGCGGTCACGGGCTTCGACCGGGTGATGGTCTACCGCTTCGACGCCGACTGGAACGGTGAGGTGGTCGCCGAGGAGGCCCGGGAGGACCTCGACCCCTACCTGGGTCTGCACTTCCCCGCCTCGGACATCCCCGCCCAGGCCCGCGAGCTGTACACCCACCAGTGGCTGCGCTCGATCCCCGACGCGACGTACTCCCCGAGCCCGCTGCTGCCCACCGACGCCCCCACCACGGGCCGCCCGCTGGACCTGTCCGGCTCGACGCTGCGCAGCGTCTCGCCGGTCCACCTGGAGTACCTCGCGAACATGGGGGTGCGCGCGTCCATGTCCGTGTCCCTCATCGTGCACGGGCGGCTGTGGGGCCTGGTCGCCTGCCACCAGGTGGACGGACCGCACTACCCGGGCGTCGCGGCCCGGTCCTCGGCCGAGTTCCTGGGGCGCACCGCCTCGTTGCTGCTCCAGGGCAAGGAGGACGAGGCCAGGTACGTCGACAGCCTGACCATCGCGGCCACGGCCGCCGAGCTGCAGCGTGAGCTCACCGCCCAGGCCCGCACCCCCCTGCTCGCGCTGACCGCCGAGGACCGTGTGCTCGACCTGGTGGAGGGCGCGACCGGGGCTGCGGTGCGGCTCGACGGCCAGCTGCGGCTGCTCGGCGAGACCCCCGACGCCAAGCAGGTCACGGCCCTCGCCGAGCAGCTCTGGGCCGAGGGCGGGGGCACCGTCGCCACCCACCGCCTGGGGCACGACCTGCCTGGCAGCGACCTGCCCGCCCAGCTCGCCGGCACCGCCGCCGGTGTCCTCGCCGTGCGTGTGGCTGCCGGGGCGAGCCGGGACGCACTGATGTGGTTCCGCCCGGAGGTGCTGCGCGAGGTGCACTGGGCCGGCGACCCCGAGGCCAAGGGCACCGAGGCCACCCCGGACGGTGTGCGGCTGACGCCCCGGCACTCCTTCGCGGCCTGGGTCGAGCAGGTGCGCGGCACCTCCGAGCCGTGGACCGCCTCCCAGGTGGCCGCCGTCGAGCAGCTGGCCCTGGACCTCGGTGACCTGCTGATGCGCCGCAAGGCCGAGGAGGAGCGCGTGGCCTCGGCCCTGCGCCGGATCGTCCTCACCGAACGCCCGCCGACCCCCGAGGGCTACACCCTCGCCCAGCGGTTCCTGCCCTCGAATCACGACGCCCTGGGCGGCGACTGGTACGACGTGACGGCCCTGCCCGACGGCCGCGTGGTCTTCATGGTGGGTGACGTGGCCGGTCACGGCATCGCGGTCGCGGCGATCACGGCCCAGATCCGGCACGCCCTGCGCGCCTACCTGATCGACGAGGGCAGCGCCGCCAAGGCCCTGCGCCGTGCGGGGGCGCTCGTGGCGACCCTGCTCCCCGGTGAGCTGGCGACCGTCATCGCGGTCGAGCTCGAGCCCAGCACCGGCCGGGTGCGCGTCAGCCGTGCGGGCCACATGCCCGTGCTGCACCTGACCGCTGATGCCGAAGCCTTCGTGCAGGGCACCCGGGGTCCGGTGATGGGGGTCGAGGTCCTCGGTGACGCGGCGTTCCAGGAGGCCGAGCTGCAGCTCGGGCGCGGGGAGTGCCTGGCCCTGTTCACCGACGGCCTGGTCGAGGAGCGCGGCACCCGGGTGCTGGCCAGCCTCGACGGGCTGCTCACCCGGGCTCAGGGGGTCGAGCGCGACCCGGAGGAGCTGTGCGACGCGCTGCTCGCGAGCGCCCCGCAGGGGGACGACGACGTCACGGTCGTGGTGCTGCGGCGGGACTGAGCGCGGGCCGGTGCACGCCGCCGAGGTCGGCGAACAGGTCGGTGTTGAGGTCGAAGGCGAGTCGCGCCTCAGCCAGCACCACCTCGGTGGCCGCCCCGTCGAGGGGCAGCGCGTCGAGGCGGCCCCGGTACTCGTCCTTGAAGAGCTTGGGCTTGGGGATGTCCCGGAAGCGGTAGAACCCCAGCCCCTCCTCCCCCACCGCGTACTCGCGCCCGACGGCGACGCGGATCGACTGCCCGCCCGAGAGGTCACCCAGGTACCGCGTGTACGCATGAGCCGCGAAGAGCCCGACGTCGTCCCGGGTCAGGGCATCGAGGCGGGCGGCGTACCGTTCGGTCGCCGGGAGCAGCCGGACCTGGTGACGCCAGCGGGGGCCGAGCAGGTGGGCGAGGTCGGCCTCGAGGGCCGGCACACGCAGCAGGCTGTCCACGACCATGCCCTGCCCGACGGCGGTCGCCCCGACCCGGCGGCCGGCATCCTCGAGGGCGGTGTAGACCCGGTGGAGCTGTGCCTGGAGGTCGGCGTAGGCGGCGACATCGAGCCGCCCACCGACGAGGTCCCCGACGAAGGGCATGCTCTCGGCGCGCTCGTGCTGCTCGCGGGTGGCCTCGCGCAGGAGGACGGAGAGGGTCACGTGCTCATCTCACCACGCCAGGGACCGGCCGGGTCAGACCCCGAGCCACCACCGCAGCCGCGGGCTCCCCGCCACGGTGGTCCGCAGGTGCTGCCGGGCCCGGTCGGCGAGCAGGTGCACCGCGGTGCGGGGCCGGCGCGCC
>NZ_JALPKN010000283.1 GCF_023630195.1 Actinotalea sp. C106
GGCCTCGGCGCGGGCTGCGTCGGCCTGGTCGCGCAGCTCGAGCATCCAACGCTCGGGCCCCGCGGAGGCCCGTGCCGTGCGGGCCCGCGCGGCCTGCTCGAGCAGGAGCATCCCCGCGACCTCGCGGTCCAGGTGCGGCACGGTCGGGGTGACCGGACCCGGGGTCGAGTGCAGGGCGAAGGAGCACAGGCCCAGACGGCGCTGCAGGGGCCCCTCGCTCAGGCCGACCGACTGGGTGCGAGCGTGCGGCACGACGACCAGACGACGCACGAACCGCCCGGTGCGCGCGAGCAGGGCGCGCTCGGTCAGCGCGTAGCCGGTACGGCGGAAGGACCACGGGTCGAGCCAGCGCGCACGGCGCGGGCTCGTGACGAAGCCGCGCTCCTGGCCCGAGCCGGCGAGGGCCTCGTCGAGCAGGCCGCGGGCGTCGTCGGTGCCGAGGTCCGGCAGCACGAGCCAGAGTGCCAGCAGGGCCTCGTCGCGGTCCCCCACGGGCAGCAGCACGCTCTCGGTGGCCTGGTCGGTGATGCCGTAGCCCGCGACGTTGATCTGGACCCGCCACCAGTCCTTGCGGCGCCACAGCGGTCCCTGGGTGAGCTCGACGGCCTGCACGCGACCGGGCGGGACGGTCTGCGCCCGGGACTCGAGCAGCCCGTGGCGCAGGCGGATGCCGTCCGGGGACTGCGCAGCACGGAAGTTGAACTCCCCCGCGAAGCGGGTCCACAGCATCGCGCCGACGCCCAGCATCACGGGAAGGGCACCGACGATCACGCTCGCGGACCCGGCGGCGACCGCCGTGACCACGAGGGCGATGACCACGAGCACCCCGGCGATCATCGACCCCGAACGGACCAGGGAACCGACGAGGCGACCGGGGGTCACCGCGAGGACCTGGTTCTCCGGGGCTGCGGGGGCCTCGGGGTTGTCCTCGGTGCCGAAGCTCACCCCGGCCGCGCGGGCCAGGAGCTCGTTCCGCAGGCGCTGGGCGCCGTCCTCCTTGAGGAACGCCAGGTGGACCGCGGAGTCCGCGCCCCCGGCCACCTCGAGCTTGAGCTCGGCGAGGCCCAGGATGCGCGCCAGGATCGGCTGCACCACGTCGATGGCCTGGACGCGGTCGAGCCGCGCGCTGCGCTGCTGGCGGAAGAGGACACCGGTCTGCAGGTACACGGCCTCGGCGTCGACCGCGTACCGGGTCATCCGCCAGGCGAGGTAGGAGTAGGCGAACCCGATCAGGGTGATCCCGAGGATGGCCCCGACCAGGGGCATCCAGCCCAGGGAGTCCACGACGTCCTGGGCCTCGCGCACGTTCGAGGTCACCTGCTGACCCACGACGAACAGCAGCACCGCGAGGACCTTCCAGCCCTTGACCGCGGGGGTCACGGGGTGGACGCGGTTCCAGACGAGGTCCTCGTGGGCGGGCTGGCTCACAGCCCCGCCAGCTGGGCCTCGCCGCGGGTGGCGAGACGGTCGCGCAGCCGGGAGGCCTCCTCAGGGGGCAGGCCCGGGATGACGGCGTCGGAGGTCGGCGAGGCCGTGTGCAGCTGGACCTTGGCGATGCCCAGCTTGCGGTCCAGCGGCCCGGCCTGCACGTCCACGAACTGCATGCGTCCGTAGGGCACGACGACGATGGAACGGAAGAGGACCCCGCGACGCACCAGCAGGTCGTCGTCCCGCTCGGCGTAGCCCAGGGCCCGGACCTGACGGGGCACGACGACCACGACCCAGAGGGCCACCGCGAGGACTGCCGCGGGGAACGCCCAGAGCCAGGTGACCTCGGTGAGGACCGCGAGGACGACGCCGGCCGCGAGGGGCACCACCAGGGTCAGGGCCGACGAGATCAGCCGGGCGGTCGTGAGGCGCGGGGACACCGGCTGCCAGGGCACCCCGGGCGGGTCGAAGGGTCCGGGCGCGACGCTGGGCTCACTCATGCGGGTCATCCTCCCACTCAGACGGGGTCCCCCGTGGCCTCGGCGTCCCCCGCTCCGGGGTCGTCCTCGTCACGCCGGATCTCGCACCACCGCTCGACCACGAGACCCGCGACCACGAGGCCCACGGTCGCCAGGCCGGCGACCCCGGCCGAGAGCGCGAGCTCGCGTCGTGCCTCGATCCCCAGGTCCCCCAGGGGCACGAGGGCGTGGGCGACGTACCAGCCGGTCAGCAGGGCGCCCGTGTACGCCGAGGCCGTCGCGAGGACCACGGTGCGCGCCGCGAGCAAGGGGTCCAGCCCGGGCTTCTTGCCGCGGGTGTACTGCCGCACCGACCACCCCAGCCGCAGCACCACCCCGGCGATGCCGAGGACCACCAGGACGGCCAGCAGCGGCACCGGCAGGAGAGTCCCGCCGCGGGACTCCACGACCCGCAGGACCGGGTGCACGACCGCGGTCACGGCCAGGGCGACGAGGGCGAGCCGTCGCACCGAGGTACGTCGCATCAGGCGGGGCCCTCGGTGCCCCGCCACCAGTCCAGGGCCATCCAGCGGATCCCCTCGCGGTCGGGGGCGGTCTCGGCGAGGGCCGCGACCGGGCCGCCGCCCAGCCCGGGAAGCACGGCCCCGGGGTCCACCTCGGCCCACGGGACCAGCACGAAGGCCCGCTGGTGGGCGCGCGGGTGCGGCAGCTCGAGGTCGTCGGTCACGGCCATGGTCGAGCCGTGCAGCACGATGTCGACGTCGAGGGTGCGCGGGCCCCAGTGCTCGTCGCGGACCCGCCCGTGCGCCGCCTCGACGGCATGGCAGGCGCGCAGCAGACCCCGCGGGGACAGGGTGGTGACCCCGAGGACCACCGCGTTGAGGAAGTCGGGCTGCTCGGGCCCGCCGACCGCCGCCGTGCGGGCCAGCGGCGAGACCGCGGTCAGGTCGAGGCCGTCGACGTCGTCGAGGTCTCGGACGGCCTGGCGGAGGATCTCCTGGCTCGCCCCGGTGTTCGACCCCAGCGCCAGGACAACCTCGACCGGCTCCTCGGGCTCGAGGTGAAGACGGTCCGCGGGCTCGACCGCGAGGGGCACCGATGCGAGGGCTGCGGTCACCGGCGGTGTCCCGGGGCCTGCCCCGAGGTCGGGGGCGAGATGACCCGCCGCGTGGCCAGGGGCGAGGAGGTCGGGGGCGGGCACGGCGACCGACGGTGCCACCTCCGGGACGAGGGCGGGGACGACGAGGTCCGCGACCGACATCGTCTCGCCGGTGGCCTCGAAGGAGTCCTCTGACGGCGCCGGCCAGGTCGCCTCGGCGGCAGCGGGCGCCGCCCAGTCGTCCTCGGCGGCCGTGGACCAGAGCTCCTCGGGCGCCCCGGTGGCCGCCACCATCACGGGCGGGGCGCTGACCACGGGCAGGTGGCTGCGGTCCCGGTGGATCTCGACGGTGACGTCCGCGAAGGGCACCGGGATGGGGGCCTGGGGCTTGTGCAGGACGACGTCGACCGCGAGGACGGCGGGGTGGGTCAGGGCGACCGCAGCGATGCGCTCGGCGACCGTCTCCACGAGGTCGGCAGGCTCCCCGGCGAGCACGCCCACGACCTGCTCGGCCAGCACCCCGTAGTGCACCGTGAGGTCGAGCCGGTCCTCGGCCGCGGCGGGCCGGGTGTCCACGTGCAGCGCGACGTCCGCGACGAAGGTCTGCCCGTCGCGCCGCTCGTGCTCGAGGACCCCGTGATGGCCGGTGGCCGCGAGGCCGATCAGCCGGATCCGGTCGTGGGGGTGGTCATCGGTCCGCGGCTCGTGCACCGTGGTCTCCTTCACTCGTCCCCTGCGCGGTCATCCAGGCGGCAGCCACCCGCACGGCGTCCGCCGAGCCTGCCACGTCGTGCGCCCGGACGCACCAGGCTCCTGCGGCTGCGGCGAGGGCGCTGACCGCCGCCGTCGCCCGGTCCCGCTCGGGGGGCGGGG
>NZ_JALPKN010000284.1 GCF_023630195.1 Actinotalea sp. C106
ACTTGGCCGAGCAGGCGGGGGGTGTCCTCCGCCGCGACCACCTCGGCGGTCTCCAGGAGGCGCCGCAGCCGCGCCGAGGCGTCCTCCGCGTCGCCGATCGGCGTGGCCGCCAGCACGATCCGCCCGCTGCTCATGGCGGCCAGGCTACGCGGCTGCCCGGCCCTACGATGACGGCGTGACCAGCACCCTCCCGGCGGGCCGCGCGGCGAGCGACCGCAGGCGGGGACCCACCGGGCCCCGGGGCGGGTCGGGCAGGGAGGCCCTGTGGGGCTGGGTCACGGCCCTCGCGGTCACGGCCCTGGCCGCCGCGATGCGGCTGCGGGACCTGGGGCGCCCCGAGGTCCTCGTCTTCGACGAGACGTACTACGTCAAGGACGCCTGGACCTTGCTGCACCTCGGGTACGAGGGCAGCTGGCCCGACGACCCGGACCCAGCCTTCGAGTCCGGTCAGGTCGACGGCTACTCGACCGCACCCGCCTACGTGGTGCACCCGCCGGTGGGCAAGTGGGTCATCGCGCTCGGGCTGCGGCTGGTGGGAGCGCAGGACCCGGCCGGGTGGCGGCTCGGCTCGGCGCTGGCCGGGGTGCTCGCGGTGCTGCTGCTCACCCGTATCGCCACGCGCCTGTTCCGCTCGGCGGGCCTCGGCGCGATCGCCGGGCTGCTCCTCGCCGTCGACGGCGCCGCGATCGTGCACTCGCGCACGGCCCTGCTCGACGGGATCCTCATGGTCCTGCTGCTCGCGGCCTTCGGCGCCCTGCTGCTCGACCGGGACCGCACCGGGGAGCGCCTGGCCCGGCAGACGGGACCGCCCTGGGCCCATCGCGGCTGGGGGCCAGGGCTGGGCCTACGCCCGTGGCGGGTCACGGCGGGGCTCCTGCTCGGGCTCGCGGTGGGCACCAAGTGGTCGGCCCTGTGGTTCGTCGCGGTCTTCGGTCTGCTGACGGTCGGCTGGGACTTCCTCGCCCGGCACCGGTCCGGGGCCTCGCGCTGGTGGCAGACGGCCCTGCTGCGGGACGGGCCGCTCGCCTTCCTGAGCGTGGTCGGGACGGCCGCGGTCAGCTATGTCGCGGGGTGGGCCGGGTGGTTCGCGACCCAGGGCGGGTACGCCCGCACGTGGGCGGCGACCCACCCGGGCGAAGGGGTCACCTGGCTGCCCGGGGCGCTGCGTTCCTGGGTGCATTACCACCAGGAGATGTGGCGCTTCCACACTTCCCTGACCACGGAGCACGGCTACGCCTCCCACCCGGCGGGCTGGCTGCTCCAGCTGCGACCCACCTCGTTCTTCTTCGAGTCCCCCGAACCTCCCCTGCAGGTGTGCGGGGCGGAGCGTTGCGCGCAGACCGTCACCTCGCTGGGCAACCCGTTGCTGTGGTGGTTCGCGACCGCGGCCGTGGTGGCCTGCGTCTGGTGGGTGGTCCGACGTCGTGACGGGGTGGCCCTGGCAGCGCTCTCGGGTCTGGCCGCGGGCTGGTTGCCGTGGTTCGCCTACTCCCACCGGACGATCTTCGCCTTCTACGCGATCGTCGTCCTGCCCTGGATGGTGCTGTGCCTGACCTGGGCGATCGGGCGGCTCCTCGCGTGGGGCGAGGCCGAGCCGTGGCGCCGGACCATGGTGCGCGGCGTCGTCGTCGTCGGGCTCGTGCTGGTCCTGCTGACCACGGCGTGGTTCCTCCCGGTGTGGACCGGGGAGGTCACCACCTTCCGCGAGTGGCAGCTGCGCCAGTGGTGGCACGGCTGGGTCTGACCTCGCTCAGGCCGGTGGGTCCAGGTCGAGCAGCCCGAGGGAGCGCCACCGCTCGACGGGACCCGGCAGGCGGGTCGCGAGCGGGCGCTGACGCCCGGGCACGGCCCACGCCACCTCGGCCAGGGTCGCGACCTGGGCGAGCCTGGTCAGTCCCCGGGGCTCGGGGTCGACCAGCCACCCCGAGGGCAGCACGGCCTCGAGACCGGCGATCCCGGCGGAGGGTCCTGGACCCGCGACGGGAGAGCCGTCGAGCGGGGCGCCCTCCCGGGCCAGGACGAGCCTTGCTCCTCGGCCCACGGCGGCCTCCTCCTGCACGGTGAGGCGCCCGTCGCCGACGTGGCGGAGCACCGTCCCCTGACCTGCGGTCTCGCCCAGCAGCGCGGCGGCACCCACCACGAGCTTGCCCGCGCCGTGCACCTCCTCCGCCGCTCGGGCGACCAGCCCCGCCGTGCTGGGGTCTGCGGTACCGGGCCCCGCACCGCGCAGGGCGAGCCGCAGCGCCGGTCCGGGCGTCGTGGCGAGGACCCTGCCGAGCACCTCCTGCATCCAGGTCTCGTCCCAGCCGTCGAGCCCTGACCCGGTGCCGGCCCCCTGCTCGGGGACGGGGAGCCGCACCTCGGGCACCACGGTCACGTGCCGTGCCAGGGCGTAGGTGAGGATCTCGGCGTAGTCCTCGACGTCGTACTCGCCGCCCCCCTCGCCCACAGGCAGGTGCAGCACGTCGAGCTTGAGGTCCGTCATCACGGCCACCACCCGCTTGACCCCCGCGACGTCCACGGTCGCGGGGTGCAGACCGAGGTCGAGGCCGCGCCACAGGAACCGCGGGTGGTCGACCACCTCGACCGCGGGGAAGCTGAGGGCTGCCTGGCGGCCACGGGTGGTGCGGTCCTCGGGCAGGCGGTGGCCCATCTGGTGCAGGGTGGTCGCCCCACGGAGGAGCCCGGGGGCGGCGAGGGCGGTGATCTCGGCGCGGTCCCGGCTCACCGTGAGGCGGTACGCCTCGCGCATCCGGGAGGCATCGACGGCGTCGACCAGGCCCAGCTCGCGGGGGTCGCGGGTCAGGGTGAGGACGATCGCGGGGCCGGCGGTCGACTCCTCGTGGGTCACCGAGACCGGGGCGCCGCAGATCTCGCCGAGACGTCCCGCGGCGAGGACCGCCGTGCCCACCGCGGAGGGGTCCGCCCCGGCGACCACCCGCATGCCCGGACGCACGTGGAAGGGGGCCCCGGGGCGCAGCTCGACCGAGCGTGGGGTGGGCAGGACGTCACGACCGTCCGTCACCGGCACCGTCCTCCTGACCTCCGGCCTGCAGCGGCGAGTCCCGCACGAGACGAGGTGCTCATGACGAAGGGCCCTGCGGCTGGACGTACCAGCGCAGCAGGACCCTTCTAGCGGTGGAGCTGAGGGGATTCGAACCCCTGACCTTCTCATTGCGAACGAGACGCGCTACCAACTGCGCCACAGCCCCTTGAGCGGGTAACAGGCTAGCACCACGTCGGCGGTGCTACCGACCCGCAGCCTCACTCCCCCGACGCACGCCGACGGGCGAGGATCGCGTCCAGGTCGAGGGACCTGGCGGGGCCGGCCGAGCCCGCGGCCGAGGACGCTGCGGGGGGAGCCGACGCCTCCAGGTGCCCGGCCGCGTCCAGTCCCTCGTCAGCGGACGGCGCGTCCTCGGCGAGCCGGCCTCCTGCGGCCGGCGGCGCCACCTCGTCGAGCACGAGGGGGGCCGGCTCCCGGCGAGGGGCTGCTGCCTTGAAGGTGTAGGACGGGCGCGGCACGGGGACCGGGGCCCAGGTCTCGGCGGACCGGGTCTCGGACCGCGCCTGCGCAGCCGTGCGAGACGACTCCGTGGGGGCCTCGGGGACGCGCCCCTGCGTGGCGCCCGTGGACGTCGTCCCGGTGGGGGTGCGGTCGGTCCGGGCGCTCGTGACGCTCTCCCGCGGGACGCGAGCCATCACCTCGGTGCTCGCCTCGGAGGGGTGGACGGCACGACCGGTCGTGCGTCGGGCCGGTTGCCCGGCAGACCGGTCGATCGTCAGCGAGGGGCGGGTGGCGGCACCTGCCTCCCAGGCGGCGTCCGCGCGCCCCCCGGCGACCACCGCGCGCCGTCCTAGCCCCAGGACGGTGAC
>NZ_JALPKN010000285.1 GCF_023630195.1 Actinotalea sp. C106
CGGGTCGGCGCGGCCACCGAGCGGCGGGTGCGCGCAGCCGCCGAGGAGCTCGGCTACGTCCCCTCGGCGTCGGCGCGGGCCCTGACCCTGGGGCGCACGCGCACCATCGCCCTCGTGGTCCCCGACACCGCGAACCCCCTGTTCTTCGGCATGGTGCGCGGGGTCCAGTCCCGTCTGCGTGACGCCGGGTTCGTGCACGTGCTGGCCGACACCGAGGAGTCGGTCGAGCGCGAGGAGCAGGTCATGGCCGAGCTGCGCGGCTCGGTGGACGGCGTCGTGCTCGCCGCGCCCCGGGCCGACGAGGCGACCGTGACGGCCTGGGCGCGGGCCTTCCCCGTGGTGACCGTGAACCGCGACGTCCCCGGCCCGCGGGTCCTGACCGACACGGCCGGCGGCGTCGTCCAGGCCCTGCAGCACCTCGTCTCGCTGGGGCACCGGCGCGTGGCGTACGCGGCCGGACCGCGACGGTCCTGGTCGGACCGGCAGCGCCGTGAGGCCCTGGTCGCGGCAGCCGACGGGCTCGACGTCGAGCTCGTCGTCACCGGGCCTTACGTGCCGCGCCGCGAGGGGGGACCTGCAGCAGCGGACGCGACCCTGCTGCACGGGTGCACCGCGGTGATCGCCTTCAACGACCTGCTGGCCTTCGGGATCCTCGACCGGCTCACCGAGCGGGAGGTGGCCGTCCCGGGGGCCATCAGCGTGGTGGGCTGCGACGACATCTTCGGCGCGGACCTCGTCCGGCCCGGGCTCACCACGGTCGCGGTGCCGGTCGAGCAGGCAGGGGCCGCTGCGGCCGACCTGCTGCTGCGCAGGCTGGGTGCTGGGGCTGGGGCTGGGGACGCGGGCTGGGAGGCCGGGGACGACGTCGCGCGGGTGGTCGAGCTGCCGACGCACCTCGTCGTGCGGGGATCGAGTGGGTCCGTGCCGGGCTGAGCCGGGAGGCCGGAGCGCACCGCGAGGCCTGGGGCGACGCCCTCGGTCAGGGCGTCGGCGAACCCCTCGGTCAGGGCGTCGCCGGGACTGCTGCGGGTGAGCCCTGGCGTGCGGCGTAGCGGGCGCGGCGCTTGGCGGCCTCGGCCTCGCGGTCCTTCGGCGGGGCCGAGGCGACGAGGGCCTCGAGCAGCTGCCGGGTGGTGTGCTCGACCTCGGCGACAGCCCGGTTGAAGGCCTCCTGGTTGGCCCGGGACGGCTTCGTGGTCCCCGCGAGCTTGCGCACGTACCGCAGGGCGGCGGCATGCACCTCGGCGTCGGTCGCGGCCGGGGCGCGGCGTCAGCCGGAGGACGAGCTCGAGAGGTTCTCGCGGCGCATCCTTCCGCCCGTGTCCACCATGTCCTCGAGCTGGCGGCCCTTGGTCTCGGGGACGAACATCCACACGAAGAAGAAGGACAGCAGCGCGAAGGTCGTGTACAGGCCGTAGGCGATCCCCAGCCCCGCGTCGGCGAGGACCGGGAAGGTGGTGGAGATGGCGAAGTTGCCGAGCCACTGGGCACCAGCCGCGACACCCAGCGCGCTCGCGCGGATCCGGTTGGTGAACATCTCGCCGAGGAGCACCCACACGGTCGGCCCCCAGGACATCCCGAAGAAGACCACGAAGAGGTTGGCCGCGATCAGCGCGACCGTCCCGGCCGCGCCGTCCAGGGCGGGCTCACCGTCCTCGAGCGGCGCGGTCGCGAACATCCACGCCAGCAGGCCCAGGCTGACGAACATGCCCGCGGACCCGGTGAGGAGGAGTCGGCGTCGGCCGACCTTGTCGATCATCGCGATGGCGATCAGCGTCACGACGATGTTCGTGACCGAGGTGATGACGGTGACCGCCATCGAGTCCTCCTCGCTGAAGCCCACCTGCTGCCACAGGGCCGAGGAGTAGTAGAAGATCACGTTGATCCCGACGAACTGCTGGAACACCGAGAGCAGGATCCCGACCCAGACGATCGGCAGGAGGCCCAGGGCGGGGCCCTTCAGGTCCGACAGCGAGGACCGGGTCTCGCGCGAGACCGTCCGCTTGATCTCGCGCAGCCGTTCGTCGATTCCTGTCCTGAGGACAGAGCCGAGGACCTCGCGTGCGGTGCGGTCCTCACCCTGGGAGACCAGGTACCGCGGTGACTCGGGAATCGTCAGCGCGAGCAGACCGTAGGCGATGGCGGGGACCAGCTCGGTCATGAACATGATCCGCCAGGCCTCGAGGCCGAAGAGCGAGGGCTCGCCCGCACCCCCCGCACTCGTCGCGATGAAGTAGTCCGAGAGCAGGGCCACGAAGATGCCGACGACGATCGCGAGCTGCTGCAGGGACCCGAGCCGTCCGCGGATGCTCGCCGGAGAGATCTCCGCGATGTAGGCCGGGGCGATCACGGAGGCCGCGCCCACCCCCAGGCCGCCGATGACCCGCCACAGGATGAGGTCCCAGGGTCCCTGGGCCAGGCCCGAGCCGACCGCGCTGAGGGTGAAGAGGGCCGAGGCCAGCAGCATCACGCGGATGCGTCCCTGGCGGTCGGCCAGGCGGCCCGCGAGCCAGGCGCCCAGGGCGCACCCGAGCAGCGCCGAGGCCACCGCGAAGCCCGTCAGGCCCGAGCCCATCCCGAAGTCCTCGCGGATGGCCGTCACGGCGCCGTTGATGACCGCCGTGTCGAAGCCGAAGAGGAAGCCGCCGAGGGCCGCCACCCCGGCGAGCAGCACCGCTCGGGAGGTGTTGTAGCGCTCGGCGTCCTGAGACCCCGCGGAGGATGCCTGGGCTGAGGGGTCTGCCGGACCCTGGTCGTGAGCCATGAGGGCAAGGTAGGCCTGGATCCGTGACCCCACCATCGGAACGAGACGGAGGGGCCGGGAGGGCGCCGTGAGGCCGTGCCCCGGTAGCGTGCTGCCGTGACCACTCCCCACCTCGCTGCCGACGACCGCTACGACTCGATGACCTACCGCCGCACCGGGCGCAGCGGGCTGGACCTGCCCGCGCTGAGCCTCGGGCTGTGGCACAACTTCGGGCACGGCCACCGGTACGAGACCCAGCGCGCGATCCTGCTCCGGGCCTTCGACCTGGGCATCACGCACATCGACCTCGCGAACAACTACGGCCCGCCTTACGGCGCGGCCGAGGAGACCTTCGGCCAGGTGCTCGCGCGTGACCTGCGCCCCTACCGCGACGAGCTGGTCGTCTCCTCCAAGGCCGGCTACGACATGTGGCCCGGGCCCTACGGCGACGGCGGCTCGCGCAAGTACCTGCTGTCCTCCCTCGACCAGTCGCTGCGCCGCACCGGCCTGGAGTACGTCGACGTCTTCTACTCCCACCGCCCCGACCCCACGGTCCCCCTCGAGGAGACCATGGGGGCGCTGCACACCGCGGTCACCAGCGGGCGCGCGCTGTACGCGGGGGTCTCGAACTACTCGCCCTCGGCCACCCGGGAGGCCGCGCGGATCCTGGGAGAGATGGGCACGCCGCTCCTCATCCACCAGCCCAGCTACTCGATGTTCAACCGCCACGTCGAGATGGTCGCCGAGGGCCAGCACGAGAGCCTGCTCGACGCCGTGGGTGACCTGGGTGTGGGGATGATCGTCTTCAGCCCGCTCGCCCAGGGGCTGCTCACCAGCAAGTACCTGTCCGGCGAGGTGCCGGAGGGGTCGCGGGCCGCCGTCGGGCACTTCTTGCAGGCCGAGCGGATCTCCGAGACCTACCTCGAGCGCGCTCGCGGCCTCGCGGCGATCGCCGAGCAGCGCGGCCAGAGCCTCGCGCAGCTCGCGCTCAGCTGGGTGCTGCGCGACGAGCGGGTGACCTCGGCGATCATCGGGGCCAGCAGCGTGGCCCAGCTCGAGGACAACGTCGCAGCCCTGCGCGGCCCGGCGCTCACCGACGCCGAGCTCACCGCGATCGAGCCCTTCGCCGT
>NZ_JALPKN010000286.1 GCF_023630195.1 Actinotalea sp. C106
AGCGCCCCCGCCGCGCCCGCCCTCGAGAGCCCCGAGCCGGTGGCCGGGCGCATGGCCAGGCTCCGTGAGCGTCTCGCGCGCTCCGGCTCCCCGCTCGGGTCCCGCCTGCTCACCGTCCTGTCCCGGGACCACCTCAGCGAGGACGACTGGGACGAGATCGAGGAGACCCTGCTCCTGGCCGACGTCGGCGCCGGGCCGACCGGCGAGCTCGTCGACCAGCTCCGCGAGCGGGTCCGCGTGCTGGGCGTCCGTGAGCCGGGCGCGGTCCGGGACCTGCTGCGCAGCCAGCTGATGGCTCTCGTCGACCCGACCCTCGATCGCTCGCTGAGCACCACCCCCGTCACCGACGGCGAGGGCGCGCCGCACCCGGCGGTGGTCCTGGTGGTGGGGGTGAACGGCACCGGCAAGACGACGACGGTCGGCAAGCTGGCCCGCGTCCTGGTCGCCGAGGGCAGCTCGGTCGTCCTGGGGGCCGCCGACACCTTCCGTGCGGCTGCTGCCGACCAGCTGCAGACCTGGGGCGCACGGGTCGGTGTGCCGACCGTCCGCGCCGAGCGCGACGGGGGAGACCCTGCGGCGGTGGCCTTCGACGCGGTGCGTCGCGGTCGGGAGGACGGCGCCGACGTCGTCCTGGTGGACACCGCCGGCCGGCTCCAGAACAAGGCAGGGCTCATGGACGAGCTCGGCAAGATCACCCGGGTGCTGTCCCGATCGGCACCGGTGAGCGAGGTGCTGCTGGTCCTCGACGCGACGACGGGTCAGAACGGGCTCAACCAGGCGCGGGTCTTCGCCGAGGTCGCCGGGGTGACCGGGATCGTCCTGACCAAGCTCGACGGCACCGCCAAGGGCGGCATCGTCGTGGCCGTGCAGCGCGAGCTCGGGGTGCCGGTCAAGCTCGTCGGGCTCGGTGAGGGTCCGGACGACCTCGCGCCCTTCGAGCCCGAGGCGTTCGTGGACGGCCTGCTCGAGGACTGAGGGCCCGGTCCCAGACCTCCCGGGACCGTGCCTGCGCCGGGCCGACGTCCGGCCGGCCGTCCACCTGCCAGGCCGACTGTCCACCAGTCGGAACGGTCTCGGCCGACCGAAACCTCCCGTTCACAACATCGGCGGTCTTGTCACCGAGCCGTAACCGCCCCCGAGCCGCGAGGAAACAGCGGCTCGGGAAGGTTGTCCCCGACCAGCCGCCCGGCTGGCGAGGGGAGAGGCGATCTCTATGGCTGAGTTGGACTCGGGCCTCACGGCGTGGATGCTGGTCTCGGCATCCTTCGTGCTGCTCATGACGCCAGGACTGGCGTTCTTCTACGGTGGGATGGTGCGCGGCAAGGCCGTGCTCAACATGATGATGATGTCCTTCGGCGCGATGGGCGTCGTGGGTGTGATCTACGTGCTCTGGGGCTGGTCGATGTCCTACGGCTCGGAGAGCGTCGGCGGGTTCTTCGCGAACCCGTTCGAGCAGTTCGGGCTCGGGGGCGGCGGCGTCTTCGACGAGAACGGCGAGGCCGTGATCGACGGCGGTCTGCCGATCATCGTCGACGTCGGCTTCCAGGCCACCTTCGCGATCATCACCGTGGCCCTGATCAGCGGTGCCCTCGCCGAGCGCGTGAAGTTCGGCACCTGGCTCGTCTTCGCGGGCCTGTGGGTGACCTTCGCCTTCTTCCCCATGGCGCACATGGTGTGGAGCGGCGGCCTGCTGAGCGGTGACGGCCCGTTCGCCGGCATCGCCGAGCCGGTGGACTTCGCCGGTGGCACCGTGGTCCACATCAACGCCGGTGTCGCGGCGCTCGTGCTCGCGCTCATCGTCGGCAAGCGCAAGGGCTTCGGCAGGGAGCCGATGCGCCCGCACAACCTCCCGTTCGTCATGCTCGGAGCGGGCCTGCTGTGGTTCGGCTGGTTCGGCTTCAACGCCGGCTCGGCCTACGGCGCCGACGGCGTCGCGGGTCTCGCCTGGGTCAACACGACCACCGCGGCCTGCGCGGCGATCCTCGGCTGGCTCATCACCGAGAAGATCCGCGACGGCCACGCCACCTCGCTGGGTGCCGCCTCGGGCATCGTCGCCGGTCTTGTGGCGATCACCCCGGCGGCCGGCGCGCTGAGCCCGGTCGGCTCGATCTTCCTCGGGCTGATCGCCGGAGCGCTCTGCGCCCTGGCTGTGGGCCTGAAGTACAAGTTCGGCTACGACGACTCGCTCGACGTCGTCGGCGTCCACCTCGTCGGTGGTCTCGTGGGCACCATCCTCATCGGGTTCCTCGCGACCGACGGTGGCCTGTTCTACGGCGGGGGCTTCAACCTCACGCTGGTCCAGATCATCATCGCCGCGGTCGCCATGGCGCTCTCCGCCGTGGTCACCTTGATCATCGGTCTCGGCCTCAAGGCCACCCTCGGGTGGCGCGTCAGCGAGGAGTCCGAGGTGAGCGGCATCGACCTCGCCGTGCACGGCGAGGCCGGCTACGAGACCCTCGGTGGGGCTCGCAAGACGACGGAGGTGAAGGCATGAAGCTGGTCACGGGAGTGATTCAGCCGCATCGGCTGGACGACGTGAAGTCGGCCCTCGAGGCCGCGGGCATCCGCGGGATGACGGTGAGCGAGGCGAGCGGCTACGGCCGTCAGCGTGGCCACACCGAGGTGTACCGGGGGGCCGAGTACACGGTCGACCTGATCCCCAAGGTGCGGGTCGAGGTCCTCGTCGACGACGAGGACGCAGCGAGCGTGACCGACGTGATCGTCGGTGCCGCGCAGACCGGCAAGATCGGTGACGGCAAGGTGTGGACCGTGCCCGTGGACGACGTGGCGCGGGTGCGCACCGGCGAGCACGGCTCGGCAGCGCTCTAGGCACCACCTGGCGCCCTGGGCGCCATCACCAGGACGACGGCTCGAGGGGGGCATCATGCAGCAAGGACCGCTCGGGCCGGTGGTCGCCCAACCAGACCCGGAGGTCCCGGACTCCCGCAGGGGGGTCCGGGACCTCCGGGTCGACCGGCTCGACCTCGCGTCCCGCATGACCGGACCGGGAAGCGACGGGACCGTCCGGCGCACCGCGCTCTCCCAGCTGGCCTCGCGCCGGCTCTCCGAGCTCTGGCACGACGTCGTGGCCGACCTCGAGACCACCGACGGGCTCGCCCTCGGTGCGGTCGGGAGCCTCGGACGCTCGGACGCGTCCCCCGCGAGCGACCTCGACCTGCTCCTGGTCCATGACGGCCGCACCCACGGCGACGCGACGGTGGCGCGGGTCGCCGAGCGGCTCTGGTACCCGATCTGGGACGCGGGGCTCGACCTCGACCACTCGGTGAGGTCGCTGTCGCAGTGCCGTCGGGTGGCCTCGGCGGACCTGCCCGCCGCGGTCGGGCTGCTCGACCTCCGCCACCTGGCTGGGGACCGCACGGTCGTGCACCGGGCCCGGACCGCCCTGCTGACCGACTGGCGCTCCGCGGCCCGGCGGCGGCTGCCCGAGCTGCTCGCCACAGCCAAGACCCGCGCCGAGCGCTCCGGGGAGCTGGCCTACCTCGTCGAGCCCGACCTCAAGGAGGCCCGTGGGGGGATCCGCGACGCCGTCGTGGTCTTCGCCCTCGCGGCCACCTGGCTCACCGACCGCCCGCACGGTCGCCTCGACGAGGCCTACGCGCACCTGCTCGACGTACGGGACGCCCTCCAGGTCGTCACCCGTCGCTCGACCAACCGCCTGCTGCGGGCGGACCAGGAGGAGGTCGCGGAGCGGCTCGGCGTCGGGGACGCCGACGACCTGCTCGCGGGGCTCGCCGAGGCCGGTCGGACGATCTCCTACTCCTTGGACACCACCGTGCGCCACGCCCGGCAGGCCCTCGCCCGGCCGTCGCTGCGCCGCCCGGTGCTCGTGCGCGGCCGC
>NZ_JALPKN010000287.1 GCF_023630195.1 Actinotalea sp. C106
GGCTTGCGTGACGCCCTCGTCGCCGGGGTGCGGGACGGGGTGCCCGAGGCCGTGCTCCGCGGTCCTGAGCCCGGGGCCCCGGGCGCCCCGAACCCCGGCCGCCTGCCGGCCAACGCGCACTTCACCTTCCCGGGCTGCGAGGGGGACTCGCTGCTCTACCTGCTCGACAGTCACGGGATCGAGTGCTCGACCGGCTCGGCCTGCCAGGCCGGCGTGCCGCAGCCCTCGCACGTGCTCGTCGCGACCGGCGTCCAGGACCACGACGCCCGCGGGGCCCTGCGGTTCTCGTTGGGCAGCACCTCGACGGCCCACGACGTCGACGCCCTGGTCCGCGTGCTGCCCGAGGTGGTCGAGCGGGCTCGGGCCGCCGGTCTGGCGGGGGTGGGCTGAGGTGCGGACCCACGACGTGATCGTCGTCGGGCTCGGCTCGATGGGCGGTGCCGCTGCCATGGAGCTCGCCGGGCGCGGGGCGTCGGTCCTGGGCCTGGAGAGGTTCCGCCCCGGTCACGACCGCGGCTCGGCCCACGGAGGCACCCGCCTGGTGCGCCAGTCCTACTTCGAGGGGTCCGCCTACGTGCCCCTGCTGCGCCGCGCCTACGCAGGCTGGCGCGAGCTCGAGCAGGCCTCGGGGCAGGAGCTGCTGACCCTCTGCGGTGGCATCTACCTCGGTGACCCCGCCAGCGAGGTCGTGACCGGGAGCCTGGCCTCGGCCCGGGAGCACGGCCTGCCCCACGAGGTGCTGACCGCCGAGGAGGTCCGGCGGCGGTTCCCGACCATGGACCCCGCGTCGCACGCCGTGGGGGTGCTGGAGGACGCTGCGGGGTACGTGCGTCCCGAGCGGACCACCCGCGCCACCGTCGAGGTCGCACGCCGTCGCGGCGCGGAGATCCACCTCGAGGAACCTGCCCTCGGCTGGACCTCGACCCCCGGGGGCGGGGTCGAGGTCCGGACCGCCACCGGGACCTACGGGGCCGACCGGCTGGTCCTCTCCCCGGGGGCGTGGGCCCCCGAGCTGCTCGTGGACCTCCAGATCCCGCTGCGCGTCGAGCGGCAGATCTTCTGCTGGTTCACCCCCGCCTTCACCGCGCAGGCGCCGTACGAGGCGTACACCGACACCCGGCACCCGGTCTACGTCGAGAGCACCGACGACAACGGCACGATGTACGGCTTCCCGATGATCGACGGACCCGCGGGCGGTCTCAAGCTCGCCTACTTCCGCAACGGGGTCGAGACCACGGCCGAGACCGTCGACCGCACGGTCCGCCCCGAGGAGGTCGAGGAGGTGCGAGCCCGCGCCCTCCAGCTCTTCCCGCAGCTGACCGGACCCGTGGTCGACGCACGGACCTGCCTCTACACGACCACCCCCGACGAGCACTTCGTCCTCGGGCCGCACCCGTCGCACCCGCAGGTCGCGATCGCCTGCGGCTTCTCGGGCCACGGCTTCAAGTTCGTGCCGGTGGTCGGCGAGATCCTCGCCGACCTCGCCGTGCAGGGCCGCACGGACCACGAGATCGGCCTCTTCGACCCCACGCGGGTCCTCCGGTGACCGCGGTCGTCGTCCGCCCGGCCGTGCTCGAGGACGCCGAGGCGATCGCTCTCGCGCACGTCCGTGCCTGGCAGGGCGCCTACCGGGGGCTGATCGACCAGGACCACCTCGACGGCCTCGACCCCGAGCGCTACACCGCGGGGTGGCGCAGGATGCTGGGCGAGGGGCCCGACCCCGCCCGTGCCTGGGCGGGCCACGGGGCGACCACGGCCGCTCGGCAGGTGGTCGGGCTCCTGGACCACCGCGTGGTCGGCTTCGCGGGGTACGGGCCGTGCCGGGACGAGGACGGTTCGGGGCTGGGCGAGCTCTACGCGATCAACCTCCACCCGGAGGCGTGGGGCCGGGGCGTGGGCACGGCGCTCCTGGCTCGGGTCATCCTCGACCTGGCTCGTGCCGGCCTCGTCAGCGCTCGACTGTGGGTGCTGCCGGGGAACCGGCGCGCCCGGCGCTTCTACGAGGCACGCGGCTGGTCGTGCACCGGGGCCACCCGTGAGGCCGAGGTGAACGGCGTCACGTTGCCCGAGGTCGCCTACGAGCGGTCTCTGGCTGATGCCCGGCCGGTGGGCGGGGGAGTGCCGGACGGCCCGTAGTCTGGGCCCATGCGAGTGCTGGCAGCCCTGTCCGGTGGCGTGGACTCGGCCGTGGCCGCCGCGCGTGCGGTCGACGCGGGCCACGACGTCGTCGGTGTCCACATGGCCCTGTCCCGGAACCGGGACCAGTTCCGCACCGGCTCGCGCGGCTGCTGCTCGATCGAGGACGCGGGGGACGCGCGGCGGGCAGCCGACGTGCTGGGCATCCCGTACTACGTGTGGGACCTCTCCGAGCGCTTCGAGCAGACCGTGGTGGCCGACTTCCTCGCCGAGTACGAGGCCGGCCGCACCCCCAACCCGTGCGTGCGGTGCAACGAGCACATCAAGTTCGAGGCCCTGCTCGACAAGGGCGTGGCCCTCGGGTTCGACGCCGTCTGCACGGGCCACTACGCCCGGGTCGAGATCGCCCAGGACGGCACCCGGTCCCTGCTCCGTGCCCGCGACGCGGCCAAGGACCAGTCCTACGTGCTGGCCGTGATGGGCCCGGACCGCCTCGCGCGTTCGATGTTCCCCCTCGGGGACGTGCCCTCCAAGGAGCAGGTGCGTGCCGAGGCGGCCGACCGGGGGCTCGCGGTCTCGGCCAAGCCCGACTCGTACGACATCTGCTTCGTCGCCGACGGCGACACCCAGGGCTTCCTGCGCGACCGGCTCGGCTCCCGACCCGGTCCCGTGGTCGACGCCGAGGGCACGGTGGTCGGGGAGCACGACGGTGCGTACGCGTACACGGTGGGCCAGCGCAAGGGCCTGTCCCTGGGCCGTCCTGCCCCGGACGGTCGTCCGCGCTACGTCCTGGACGTCCAGACCTCGAGCAACACGGTCGTGGTCGGTGCTGCCGAGCTGCTCACGGTCCGGGAGCTCGAGGGCGACCGCGCCGTCTGGTTCGACCCTGCCCCCGAGCCAGGGGAGTGGTTCGGGTGCTCCGTGCAGGTGCGTGCCCACGGCACCCCGGTCGAGGCCCGCGCACGCCGCGTCCCGGTCCCTGCACCCGGGTCCTCGGCCGGGGTCGACGACGGCCCTCACCAGCAGGTCGAGGTGCACCTCGAGGACGGGCTGCGTGGGATCGCCCCCGGGCAGTCGCTCGTGCTCTTCGAGGGCGACCGGGTGATCGGGCAGGCCACCGTGACGGCGTCCCGCCGGTGACCGGGGTCAGCCTGCTGGGCCCGTGGCCCGGCGAGAGCGTCCTCGAGGCCCAGACGACGGTCCTGGGCGAGCTCACCTCCGTCCCCGAGGGCGTCCGCGGCCTGCCGTCGACGGTCCAGCTCCCTGCCCGGGGTCCGTGGGCGACCTCGGTCGCCCGGACCGCGGCGCTGCTCACCGACATGCCCGTGGAGATCGGCACCCACGGGTGGAAGCTCGCCGACAGGCCCGGGTTCGACCTCGAACGGACCTCCTCGCTGCTCCGGGAGGACCTCGACGCCCTCGCGATCGCCGGGCACGGCTACCAGGGCCCACTCGTGGTCTCGGTGCGGGGACCGTGGACCCTGTCCGCGATCCTCTACCTGGCCCGCGGCGACCGGGTCCTCAGCGACGCCGGGGCGGCCCGCGACGTCGCGTCCTCCCTCGCCGACGGGCTGGGAGGCCTGATGGCTTCGCTCCGCACGGCCGTGCCCGGGGCGCGCCCGGTGCTGGTGGTGCGCGAGCCGATGCTGCCCGACGTGCTCAGCGGCACCCTCGCGACCTTCTCCGGGCACGGGCGCCTGCCCGCCGTCCCCCTCGACGAC
>NZ_JALPKN010000288.1 GCF_023630195.1 Actinotalea sp. C106
CGCCGCCGCTGCCACCGGCTACGACGCGGCCCGGGGCGACGTCGTCGTCCGGTGCGACGCCGACTCCCGCCCCCCGGCGGACTGGCTGGCCCGCGTCGCGCGAGCCTTCGGCGACTCCCCCGACCTCGACGCCCTCACCGGCTCCGGAGACTTCTACGACCTGCCCCCGGGCCGCTCGAGGGCGCACGGGCGCCTGTACCTGTGGTCCTACTACTGGACCATGCACGCCGCCCTGGCCCACCGGCCCCTGTGGGGCTCGAACATGGCGATGCGCCGCTCACGCTGGGAGGCGGTCAGCGCCCTCGTGCACCGCACCGACCCCGAGCTGCACGACGACGTCGACCTGTCCTTCGTCCTGGGCCCGCGCCTGGTCGTGCGCTACGACCCGACCCTGCGCGTGGGCGTCTCGGGCCGGTCGCTGCAGGGCGGGGAGCTGCTCCGACGGCGGTTCCGTCGCGCCTTCCGCACCCTGGCCGTCAACTGGCGGGACACCCCGCCGTGGTCGCGGTGGGCGCAGCGGTTGCGGCCTCCCCGCGCTGGTTCGCCGCCGCGGGCTTAGCGTGGGTGGCATGCGCATCGTCATCGCCGGAGGCCACGGAAAGATCGCCATGCACCTGAGCCGGATGCTCGCCGCCCGCGGCGACACGGCCGTGGGGCTGGTCCGCAACCCTGACCACGTGTCCGACCTCGCCGCGATCGGCGCGGAGGCCGTGGTGCTCGACCTCGAGCACAGCACCCCGAGCGAGGTGGCTGCAGTGCTCGACGGCGCCGACGCGGTGGTCTTCGCCGCCGGAGCCGGCCCGGGCTCGGGGCCCGCCCGCAAGGACACCGTCGACCGCGGTGGCGCGGTGCTCCTGGCCGACGCCGCCGAGCAGGCCCAGGTGCGCCGCTACCTGCTGGTCTCCTCGATGGGGGCCGACCAGGCCGACCAGGTCGAGGACGAGACGTTCCGCGCCTACCTCGAGGCCAAGCAGGCCGCCGAGGTCGAGCTGCGCACGCGCGACCTGGACTGGACGATCCTGCGGCCCGGTGGACTGACCGACGACGCCGGCACCGGCCACGTGACCCTCGAGGCGAGCGTCCCGCGCGAGCAGGTGCCCCGCGAGGACGTGGCCGCCGTGCTGGTGGGGATGCTCGACGAGCCGTCGACCGCGGGGCTGACCCTCGAGGTCGTCTCCGGAGACGACCTCATCGACGCGGCGCTGCAGGCCGCTGGCCGGGGCGAGCCCGGGGACGGGTCGGCGGAGGCTGTCGCGGAGGGGTGACACCCCTGGCGGTCGGGGCCTCGCTGGCTCAGCCGCAGGTCTCGATCTCGCGCCACCAGTCGGGAATCTGGGGCGGCACGGTCCCGGCGAGGCCCGGCCCCTGGATCCGCTCGTAGACCAGCCCGCCATAGGTCACCAGGTCCCCGACCTCGTACCTGTCACCCCTCTGCCATGGAGCAGGGCAGGTGAGCTCCCCGAGGACGAGGCTCGTCTGCTCGGAGGCGCTGAGGCCTCCTGCGGCGGTCACCGCGGCGCTGATGCTGAGGCCGTTGCCCAGGTTGTTGCGCGTGGTCGAGACGAGGCCGCGCAGGGTCACCAACTCACCGGCACCGAGCTCCCCCGCGGCGAGGGTGCACTCGACTGCTTGCCCGGACGTCGAGCACGCCCACGCACTGCCGGACGGCACCCCGTCCCAGCTGATGGCGGCCGGCAGCGTGAGCCGCGCGCTCACGTCGCGGGCGGCCACCTCCCCGTCGTTGGTCAGCGTGAAGGTCACCGGTGAGGAGACCCGACGCTCGATGACCGTCTGGTCCGGCGCCGTCAGAGCAAGCCGTGCGGGCTGCGGCACGACGACCCGGACCGCGGGGCCGTCGACCTGCTGGCCCTGCGTCCGTACCGAGAGCGCGAGGTCCGCGGCACCGGGCCCGGCGCTACCAGCCGCGAGCACAGCCGAGACGGTCAACGGTTGCGCGTCCCCCGGAGCGATCGCCCCGGCGTCGACGCACACGGCACCGGCTCCGCACGCGGGCCAGGCGACGCCGTCCGGGGTGGTCACCGTCAGCCCGGCCGGCACGCCGGCGAGACGCACCTCGGCCGGCGCACTGGTGGTGCCGCCGGTGTTGGTCACCTCGAACCGGACGGTCTTCGCGGTGTCTAGCCGGACGGGCGCCGGGCCGACGCCGACGGGCGAGACCGTGAGCAGGGCCGGGGCCGAGCGCACCGAGACGGTCCGGACCGTCTCGCTCTCGCCGGCCCGCACCCGGACGTCGACCTGCTCGTCGACGTCCAGCAGACGTGGCGCGGCACTCACAGGGAGAGCGACGGTGACCGTCTCTCCGGCGGGGACGTCCACGGTCGCGCAGAGCTGCCCGTCGCAGGGCGCCCATGTCGACGAGGCAACCTGAAGACGACCCGTCGGGACCGCAGCTCGGAGCTGCACCGCACGCGCATCAGTTCCGCCGACGTTGGCGGCGCGCACCATGAGTGACTGCGGCGTGCCGGGCACCACAGCACCACTGGGTTCGGTCATCTCGACGGCCACGTCGGCCGGCGCCGAGGTCAGGACGACGTCGGAGGTGATGGTTCGCCCACCCACCTCGACGGTGAGGGTCCGGGGCTCGCCCCGGGGCTCGTTGTACAGAGGGCTCGCGTGACTGAGCGCGAGGCGGGGCGCGGCCAACGAGAGGACCAGGTCCGCTGAGCCGCGCCGCGCGATGGTGCGGGTGCAGGTGGGTGCAACTGCGGAGGTGCACTCCCACCCGGGGGCCGAGACGAGGTTGACGTCCGCGGGCAGACGGAGGGTCGCGGACACGTCAGGGGCCGTCGTACCGCCACGGTTCTCGACCGGGATCGTCACAGTGCCCGACGTTCCCGGCGTCAGCGCGGCGGTGCCCTGAACCGTACCCACCCGCACGTCGGCGGGCGTCGAGCTCAGCCGGGCCTGCATCGTGGTCGTCACCCGCGCACTGTCCGTCCCAGGGATCCACGCCTGCACGCGGACCTCGACGACCTTCTCACCGTCGAGGTCCTCGTCGTTGAGAACCACGCGGGCGTGGAGGGTGCTCGTGGCCCCGGGCGCGATCCCCGAGGTCTCGCAGACCTGCCGCTGCGGGTTATCCGCGGCCGAGGCGCAGGTCCACACCGAGTCTGCCGGTGCCGTGCGCGCGGCGCCGAAGCCCGGAGCGATCGCCACCGGGATGACTGTTCCTTCGACACCCTCCGGGAACTCGAAGGCGGTGCGGACCACGCCCGAGGCGGTCTCGCCCGTGTTCTTCACCGGGAGCCGGATCTCGGAGGCCCCGCCCGAGACCACGGTCATCTCCGGCAATGAGGCGTCGATGGTGACCACCGCAGGGCTGGGGGGCGGTGCCGGTGGAGCCTGCGGCTCGGGGGTGGGCACGTCTGGGCCGGGCACGTCTGGGCCGGGCACGTCTGGGCCGGGCACGTCTGTCCCGGGCACGGGGTCCGCGGCCGGCGGCGCGGGCTCGGGAGCGGGTGCGATCCCGCCCGAGGTCGGCGGGACCGTCGTGCCAGGCGCCTCCGGCGACACCGGCGGGATCGACGTCGGGTCCGTCGGGTCTGGCGTGGTCTCTTCAGGCGTCGCGGGGTCCTCGAAGAGGTCGGTGCCGCCCAGGTCCTCGTCCGCGGCGCCCGGGTCGTCGCCCGTGGTGCCGGTCTCGGGGTCGGCCTGCTGCTCGACGGCGACGGGCTCGGGCTCCGCGCCGGAGAACACACCCATGGCTCCGGCGACGCCCACGGCCCCCGCCACGACCACACCGGCAGCCACGAGTCCCAGAGCCAGGGGTGCCCCGGCGATCGCTGCGACGATGCCGCTCGCTGCTGCT
>NZ_JALPKN010000289.1 GCF_023630195.1 Actinotalea sp. C106
CCTGCCGGCCCGCCCCGGAGGGGCACGAGCGCGGTGACCACGTCGCCTGCCGCGCCAGGGGCCGCGTCGTCTCCGGTGGCCGTGCCCTCGGTGCCTCGGGCGGTCATGCGAGGTCGGCGGCGACGAGCAGCTCCCGGGCGAACCGTGGCCGGTCGGCCTCGTCGTGCATGACGGCGTCGGTCACGAGGACCTCGAGGCCGAGGTCCTCGATCGCCGGGGCCAGGGCGCGGTCGGCGTGGTCGATGCACAGCACGTCGAGCACGTCGGTGTAGAGCCGCGCCACGCCGAGCGGGGAGACCTCGTGCCCCAGGCTCGCGAGCATGGCCGCTGCCGGTCCCTTGATCGCCTGCCCGCCCACCACGGGGCTGACGCCGATCCGACGCGCCCGGGTCTGGGCCAGGGCCGTGCGGATGCCGGGCACCGCCAGGATCGGCCCGATGCTGACGAAGGGGTTCGAGGGGGCGATCACGACGAGGTCCGCGTCGCTCAGCGCAGGGACCACGCCCGGGGCGGGGCGCGCGTGCTCGAGGCCCTCGAGCACGATGCCGAGCACCTCGTCACGGTGGCCACGGGCGACGAAGTAGTCCTGGAAGGCGAGCCGTCCGGCCGGCGTGTCGACCAGGGTGGCCACCCGCTCGTCGGTCATCGGCAGCAGCGTCGGCACGACGCCGAGGGCGGTGCTCAGGGCGCGGGTGACGTCGCTGAGCCGGGCCCCGGCGCGCAGCCGGGAGGTCCGGGCGATGTGGGTCGCGAGGTCGCGGTCCCCGAGCGTGAACCAGGTGTCCTCGCCGAGGCGCCCGAGGGCCTCGAGGGTCGCGTAGGTCTCGTCGGCCAGCCCCCACCCGGCCTGGGTGTTCGCGATCCCCGCGAGGGTGTACATCACGGTGTCGAGGTCCGGGCTGATCGCCAGCCCGTGCAGCTCGACGTCGTCGGCGGTGTTGACGACCACCGTGAGGTCGGGGGTCAGCGGGGCGAAGCCGTGGGCGAGCTTCGCCCCGCCGACACCACCGGCGAGGAGGGTCACCACCGCGCTGGCGGCGGACCGGTCGGGGCCCTCGGGGCCCGGGGTCACGGGGGGCATGGTCACGGAGGGAGACCCTACCGAGCGCCAGGACCGGTCAGGACCGCCGGGCCGAGGGCGTCGTGGTCAGCCGGCGTTCGCGGCTGCCGCGGCGAGCTGCTCGACGACCTCGTCCAGGCCCCAGGGCAGGGAGAGCGCCGTGGGCGGGGAGACCGAGGCGATGAACTCGGCACCGACCAGGGGGGCGACGGCGTCCTGCTCGATCTGGGGCATGACCTGCGCGTGCGGGGCGTCGACGAAGCCCGTCAGCTCCTCCTCGGTCGTGGCGTAGACCACGAGCACGTCGCTCTCGAGCTCGTCCAGGCGCTCGTAGCTCAACGTGAAGTAGAAGGGGGACTCGTCGGTGTCGAGGGAGTCCACGGCCTCGGCGTTGACGAAGCCCATGTCGAGCATGAACTCCACGCGCGGGTCCTCGTCGGCGTAGACGTAGAAGGTGCCCGCGGTGTCCCACACGGCGGCGAGGGACAGACCCTCGAACTCGGGGTGCTCCTCGCGGGCGGTGGCGATCTCGCCGTCGATGCCGTCGAGGATCTCCTGGGCCTCGGCCTCCAGGCCCAGGGCGGTCCCGGCGGTGGTCACGACCTCGCGCCACGGGGTGGACCACGGGTCGCCCGGGTAGGCCACGACCGGGGCGATGTCGCTCAGGGTCGCGTACTGCTCCTCGGTGATCCCGGAGTAGTGCGCCAGGATCACGTCCGGCTCGGCCTCGAGGATCTCCTCGAACGGGATGTCCTCGCCGGTGTCGGGCAGGACCACGGGGATCTCCTCGCCCTCGGCCTCGACCGCCTCGCGGATCCAGGGCAGGACGCCCGCCTCGTCGCCGCCGTAGGCCTGGAACGGGATCGCCACGGGAGTCACGCCCAGCGCGATCGAGGCGTCGGCCGCCCCCCAGCCCCACGCGACGACGCGCTCGGGCTGCTCGGGGATGACCGTCTCGCCGAAGGCGTGGTCGATGGTGACGGGGAAGGCCTCGCCGGTCTCGGCGCCGTCGTCCGCGCCCGAGGGGGTCTCCTCGGCCTCGTCGGCGGAGCCCGAGCACGCGGCGAGGGCGAGGGCTGAGGCGAGGACGAGGGCGCCGACGGTCGTGCGGCGACGGGCAGAGGTCACGGGATGCTCCTGGGGGTGAGGTGTTCGGGCACGCCCGGGTGCTTGCGCCCGGCGGAGGCGGGGCGCTGGTCCACGGTCGAGGACCGCGACGGTGCGGCGTGCCAAGGTGAGGCTAGCCTAAGTCGCACTTCGCGCGCCACGGACGTCCGTGCTCTGACGAGAGGACCGGGGGAGTACCACGGGACGGCCGGTGTCCGGGTCCTCGAGCAGGCGCGCCCGCACCCCGAAGGCCCGCTCGACGACCTCCTCGGTGAGGGTGGTCACGGGTTCCCCGCGGGCGAGGACCCGTCCACCGGCCATGACGACGAGGTCGTCGGCGTACCGGGCGGCCAGCGTCAGGTCGTGGATCACCAGCACGACCGTCCGGCCGCGCGTGACCTCCCCGCGCAGCACCTCGAGCACCTCGACCTGGTGCGCGACGTCGAGGGCGCTCGTGGGCTCGTCGAGCAGCAGGATCTCGGGCTGCTGGGCCAGGGCCATGGCGATCCACACCCGCTGCCGCTGCCCTCCGCTGAGCTCGTCGACACGACGGTCGACCAGCGCCCCGGCGTCGGTGGCCTCGAGGGCGGCGGCGACCACGTCGTCGTCGTCGCTGCGGTGCCCGCGGAAGAAGGACTGGTGCGGGTAGCGCCCGTGCGCGACGAGGTCGCCGACGCGGATGCCGTCGGGGGCGACCGGGGTCTGCGGCAGCACGCCGATGGTGCGGGCGACCTGACGGCTCGGCAGCCGGCTGAGGTCCTCCCCGTCCAGGGTGACCGAGCCGGTCTGCGGGGTCAGCAGCCGCGCGAGACCACGCACCAGGGTCGACTTCCCGCTCGCGTTGGCGCCCACCAGCACGGTCAGCGCCCCGGGCCGCACCCGCAGGTCCACCTCGTGGACGATGGGTGCGCGCCCGTAGCCCAGGCTCAGCCCGTGGGCCTCGAGCACCGGGCCTGGCTGGGCGGACGGGATGGCGGGGCTCATGCGGGGGACTCCTTGCGTCGCTCGCCACGGACGAGCAGCCAGATGAGGAAGGGGGCGCCCAACGCACCGGTGATCAGACCGACGGGGGGCTGGAGGGTTCCTGGCACGAGGTGCTGGCCGACGAGGTCCGCCGCCACCACGACGGTCGCACCGACGAGGGTGGCTGTCACCAGGGCTGGTCCGCTGCCACGCAGCAGGCGGGCGATCGGCCCCGAGACGAATGCCACGAAGGCGATCGGGCCGGCGACCGCGACCGCGACCGCGGCGAGGACGCTCGAGAGCAGGATGGCCACGACCCTGGTCGTGACGGGGTGCGCACCCAGGGCTCGCGCGGTGTCGTCGTCGAGGGACAGGGCGGAGAGCCGCCGGCGGGCGAGGAGCAGCACGAGGGCCACGACGGTCAGCGTGGCGCCGACGCGCAGGACGTCGCCCCACGGCGCGGACCCCACGCTGCCCACGAGCCAGAAGAAGGCGCTGCGGGCCCCGGTCAGGCTCGCGCGCGTCAGGGCGTAGCCCAGGAACCCGTTGGCGAGGAAGGCGACGGCCACCCCGATGACGACGAACCGGGTGCCCGTCACGCCGCGGCCGCTGAGCAGGAAGACCAGCGCCGCGGCGACGAGGGCACCGAGCAGGGCGGCGGAGTCGACGGCGGCCCCGGTCGCGCCG
>NZ_JALPKN010000028.1 GCF_023630195.1 Actinotalea sp. C106
AAGCCGACGTCACCCACCTAGCCTCCCGCGAGCCTCACCCCAGGTAAGGGAGACACGCCCTAGCCACCCAGGACCAGCACGCAGACTGAGCGCTCGCCGGGTTATGCCGCAGGAGACCGCACGGTCATACCGCGACGCGGTCGACGCGGGACCGTTAATCGTGCGAGGTACGGCTTCGGCGGTTGAGGGACTTCCTCGTCGCTTGGACAACCACGACTCCGGCAGCGATCCCGCTCAGAGCCATACCGCCAAACAGCACGGCACTTGGGGCTGAACCCGCGGCGAGCACGGCGAACGCGGCGATCGCACCAAGAGCAGCCGCGCTGGCACCCGCGAGAGCAGGCACGAACTCCCTCACGTCGGCCGCCCCCTCTCAGTCACGTACGAACTCCACGCGGAGCGGCACCTAGGGCCCCCGATGCCGTTCAACTCTCGTCGCTGGGGGCGGCCTGAGCGAGACTTCGGCTCGGCGCCCGGTCAAGCCGCCTCTCGCGGGCGGCCCTAGGGTCGCGGCCGCACCCTCTACCGGGAGGGACAGGACGTTAAGGCGCGGTGGACTCGGTCGTCCATCCGCATCCGGCTCACGAGGGAGAGCATGTCAGCCCGTTCATCCCGGGTCAGGGCGTGTGCATCCGCACTGAGGACGTCGGCGATCTGCTCGAGCGCGAGCCCGAACTCACCCGCGTCGATGAACTCAGCGAGGAGCGTGACGTCTCTGAGTGCGAGGCGGTCATCGAGGCGGATGAGTAGGCCGCGCAGCACCCCGGTGATCTCGTCGAACTGCACGGGCTCCATCCGCGAAGTATCCCGGTCGAGGCACCCCGAGCGCACGGTCATGGCGCGTTGAGCGCGGCCACGCTCGCCCGGATCCGCCTCAGGCGCGTGGGCTGGCAGCTTTAGCGTCCAGTCGCCGCAAAATGGCGATCACCAGCGCGAGTGCGACGAGCGCTCCTGCACCGAGGAGCCATACCTGCTGAGTCAGCGCCGCCACACCCGCGACGCCGAACCCGACCCACGCCAGTCCCCGATTCAAGCCGGCCCGTCCGCGAAGCAGAACTCCGACGCCAAGCACCACCCCTGTCGCGGCAAGGAGGAGAAGCGCAACGGCGGCCGTTCCTGACCACACGCCGACGCGGAGGGCTTCGTCGGGTGGCGGTGCGTCGATCATGATGAACCCGCCAGGAAACAGGGCGATGGGCACCCACAGGACCGCGGCGCAAGCACCACCGATCAGGAGCACCCAACCAGCGAGCGACTCGACGGTGTCGAGCTTCTCCCGAGACGTCGGGGCGGAACTCCTGATCTCAGACACCGCTCTACGATACGACTCGCCGAGCCGCAGGCTGGTCCGACGCCCGGATCTGCCGCACACCGTGCACCTCTGCGGACGTTCGGTAGTTGAAGTAGTCCCCCGTGCCATGATCCGAGACTGGGTCCTGCCAGGGCGTGACGAGTGGGGAGCGTCAGGGTGGTCCTGCGATTGATCGGGTACTGGAGGAACGACCAGCACCCCGAGTACCCGGACCCGCACGACCTGGTCGACGAGGGCTGGGACAAGGGTGATCGCTTCGTCGCGACCAGCTACCTCATGGCGGGGACCTACCTTCGTCACTTCACGGGCCTGTTGCCATGCAGGTTCTGCGGACAGCACAACGGCGCGAGCGAGTACACCGACGGCGTCCTCGTGTGGCCCGCGGGCCTGTCTCACTACCTCGAGGAGCACGGCGTCTGGCTTGCGCAGGCGATCGAGGACTACATCCTCGGCCGGGCGGCGCGACTTGAGGCCGCGCTGGTGTCCGCAGACTGGTGGCTGGCCGGCGCGCGTCAGGAGGCTGAGCCGTTGGAGCCGCTGGAGCGGGTCGTCTGGCACGCCAACGCTCAGTTGGCCCAGCAACCGGGTCGCACGTTCCCCGGGCTCTTCGTCCAGGCGGACACGCTTTCGAACCACGTCGACGGCCCAGCCTCCGCGGAACCAGGTTCAAGACACCCCGGACGGGTGCCCGAGTGCTGCCGTCACCCGGTCATCATCGTGGCGATGCACACGCCACGGCATCCGGTCATGCCGCCGTCCGCGAACGGGACCGGTCCGCGGAGGGGTTGGTCGTCACTCCAGCCACTCGACTTCCCATCTGCTCTCGTCGAAGTAGAGGTTCACATCAACGATTGACTCCACCCACGAGTCGTAGGCGTTCCCAGACCTGTGCGCGGTGTCATACGTGAGGATCAGGAACCCGCCTGAACACTCGGAGTCGTCGACGACCTCCACGAATCGCCCGGCGTCGTCGCCGGCGGCTATCCGCCCGAGCGCGCCGATCCTCAGCTGCCTCACGAGCACTCCAAACGAGGATGGTCGATGGTGCCGAGAGCATGCCACGCTCGGCCGCCCGAGTGGAGCGTCGACTGCACGGTCATGCCGCCGACCGGCGCGCTCGGAACGAAACGGAAAGCCGACGGGCGGTGGGCCGCGGAGATTCGCGGCGCTGCAGCTGAACCCGCGCCCGCTGGACGACGCAGTTCGGCCCAGTCGGCGACGGCTCACTCGTGGGGGTGAGCTTCTACCGTTCAGTGATCATGAGCAGCTGTCGGAGCGACTCCACCTCCATTCTCAGGGCTCGCCGACCTTTCGCGGTGATGCGGACCCACGTGCGGTTCCGACGCCCGTCGGAGCCCTTGCGCAAGGTCACGTGCCCCGCCTCGCCGAGGACCTCAAGGTGGCGGCCCAAGTTCCCGTCGGTCAGTCCGAGCGCCGTCTTCAGATGGGTGAAGTCGGCCTCCTTCGTCTCGTTGAGGATGGCGAGGATCCCCAACCGGGCGCGCTGATGCACCGTCTCGTCGAGGTCCGCCAACGGGTGGCGGGCATCGTGGGCACTCACGACAGCGCCGCACCGGGAACGGTGGCGAGGGTGCGGCGTTCCCGAAGCCAGACCATCACCGTCGTTGCCGCGAGGCCGAGCAGCACGACAGACAGGGCGACCTGTGTCGGCCACCGCCCGAGGAACTGGGCGTGGTTCTCGAACGTGCCGAGGTTGGCGAACGGGCCCACCGCCATGAGAACCACGCCAGGCATCCAGAGGGAGGCCTCGCGCATGCGGGCCCCGAGCACAGTCAGACCAAGTCCGAGGAAGAAGACAGCACCGAGGAACGACAGCGCGAGCGAGCCCCACGGGAAGGCGACAAGGAACCCGAGGGAGATGATCGCCATGATCCCCCAACCGTCGTGGCCAGGCCCGACACCGGTGCGCCAGGCGCGGACGCGAGCGACGGCCCAGAGCACGAGGTAGACGGCGAGCGGGAGGAGAGGCAAGAGCATTCGGGGGTCGTGCGCGACGACCTCCCAGCCGACTCCAGACCACTCGCCCTCCGTCATGTGTGCCAGGCGCCAGAGGAAGAGCGCGTCGAGCGCGAGCACCAAGGCCAGGGCCAGGGTGTGGATCAGTAGAGGGATGAAGACAGCGCGGCGCGCGGCTCGCTCTCGGCGAGCGAGAGAGTCGAGGAACGCGGGGAGCGTCTCAGATTCCATGAATTCACTCTGCCGGGCAGAGTGAGGACCGTCAAGACTCTGCGAGGCAGAGCTTCCTGGCTCGGGTGGTCAGCGCTTGGTGCAGCAGACCCAACGCCTGGCCCGTGCGTCCGTTGCGGGGTAGCTCCCCGGTCGAGCCGAGCCCGTGCAAACACCCTTGGTGAGCGTCAAGGCGCTCACCAAGGCGACGTTGAGGCGCCCGCTCATGCCGCGCTGAGGGGCGGCTCCGCTCGACTGGACCTTGCCGCTCCGCGATCCCGACATGAGACGCGAGATCTTGGATTTGGACCCGCACGGGCGTGCCGATGCTCCACCATTGAGCTCATGACAGCGCCCGGTGCCGCGCGGATGGCCGAGGTAGAGAGAACCCTTGGCGTGTCGCTGCCCGAGCCGGTACGCGCGCTGTACCGGGTCTCGGATGGCTGGTACTCGGCTGCGGGCGAGTGGTTTGTCATCTGGCCGCTCCGCCGGCTGGTCGAAGGCAACCAAGACGCCTGGGAGCTAGGCCTGCCGAGGAACCTGCTCGCGTTCGGGGACGACGGCACCGGTGACCCCTTCTGCGTCGACCTCGACGACTCGACCGATGTGGTCGTGCGATGGAACTGGATCGACCTTGAGGTCGAACCCCAAGGCTCCGTAGCCGCGTTCCGAGACGAGTGGCTGCGCTGACCCTCGAGACGCGCCGTCACCCTCCAGGATCTCCGTTGCCACCCATCCGGTCATGCCGCGGGCCGCGCGGCCGGTGCAGAGATCACCGTCGACGGAGGCATCACCGCGGCCCGTACCTGCTGACGGCGCGCCTCCCCTTCCGCACTGCAGGGCAGGTTCCGGCACTCACCGTGCGCGGAGTACGTACTGGGCGTCCACGCCGTCCTTGGAGTGGGCAAAGTCCTCGATGGTGAAGCCGGCTCGTTCGATCATCGGTTCGAGGAGCCACGTGAAGGTCGAGTGCTCGTCGCGGACGTGCTCCTCGAGCTCCTCCCTGCTCCATTCGCCCTCGACCTGCGTTCCCGCCGTCGCGCACCACGCCTCGATGCGCTCGGGTGCCTCCTCCGGGCCGAAGTTCCACACGACGTCGGACAGCCGCAGGACTCCGCCGGGAGCCAGCATGGCGCGAATCCTTGCGAGGGCGACGGCCTTCCAGAAGTCAGGGAGATGGTGCAGCGCGTAGCGCGAATAGACCACGTCGGCCGCGTCGGCCTGGTGGACGTAGGTGAGGAAGCCTCCCTGGACCACCTCGACGTTGCTCAGGCCTGCCTCGTGGACGCGCGTCCGTAGGCGCTCGAGCATCACGGGCGAGACGTCGACGGCGACAACGCGGCGGCCACCGCGAGCGTGAACTGCCCGGTCCCAGCACCGATGTCGACGACGACGGACTCCTCCGTCAGTCCGACGCCGCGCAGCGTCGCGACCTCCTCGTCTGCGTCGGCGTCCATCTTGCTGTCGTACCGCGCGACATGATCAGCATCGAGGTTCTCCCGCCCAGCGCTGGCCAGCTCGTTCAGCATCCAGCGGGGAGCCGACCCACTGCTCGGGGAGGTCGTGTTCTCGGGCACACTTCATCATCGCAGCGCGAGGTCATGTCGACTTCGAGGCCTGCGCACTGGACATCGCCGACCTCGTCGAGGAGCACGGTCATCCCACAGCCCGGCCCGTCAGGTCACACCTCGTCGCACGCCTGTTCCGGGCAGCCCTGCAACCGCTTGGAGCGGTCACCGCGAGGCCATGGGGCGTGAAGGAGGGGTAAAGCCGCAGCGACTCCAGCGACGGCCCGCGCGTGCCGATGAGATCGGTGTGCGTCGAGCAACGAGAGCAGTCGTCATCGCGGTCGTGAGCTGCGCTGCACTTGTCGTCGGCCTGCAGGTCGCCGTCGCGGCGTACGAACGGCACGAGAACGCGCGGTACGTCGATGGGTGGAACGAGCAGGAACCGCTGCTCGTCGAAGCCGTGAAGCGCGTGAGCATGCCCGAGACGTACCGCCCGATCCCCTGCTCGCCAGAGCTCGACGAGTCGTTCGGTCGCTGCTGGCGCACCTCGGCGCCCCCTGAGGAGGTCCGACAGGATCTCCTCACCGCGCTCACGGCCGCCAAGCTGACGCGCCTCACCCTTGAATGCGATCGCTACTCCTCCGGCATCGTGATCGGCTGCGGCACCCATGCCTACCTGACCGAGTACGCCCCTGACAGCCCGGTGGAACGGACCGTGGGCGCCATGATCTCGTGGGACGTTCGTCCGCTCCAGGGTTCTCGAGGATCGGGCTCGATCGTCCTGGTCGTCACCTCACTCGAACGCCTGTAGGTCGAAGGCACCCGGGACTGTCGCGAGGCAGTCCACTCCCATGCACCAGTCGCTGACGCTCGACCCTCGTGCCATCGTCGGCGGATGGACATCGACTGGTGGGCCTTCGTCGGCGTGGTCGCCGTGGCGTACGCGATCCCCGGTCCGGACTTCGCGGTGATCCTGCGCTCGGCGACGCGCGGGCTCCGACCAGGGGCGGCGGCAGCCCTCGGTGCCCAGGCCGGGTTGTGCGTCCACATGATGCTCGCCGTCGCGGGGCTGTCCGTCGTCCTGGCCCGGCACCCCGAGGCCCTCACGGTGATCCGAGTCCTGGGTGGGGCCTACCTGCTCTACCTCGGCGGCCGCCTGGTCCTGCCCACCCTCCGCCGCTCCCGACCCGAAACACCCTCAAGCCCGAGCGAGATGTCAGCCCGGTCGGCCTTCGGCCAAGGGCTCTTCACGAACCTGCTCAACCCGAAGGCCGTGCTGTTCTTCGCCGCCGTGCTGCCGCAGTTCGTCGTCCCGGGATCGGCACCCGTCTGGGTGCAGGTAGCGGCCCTGGGGGTGGTGGACGTCCTCCTGGGTGTCGTGGCGTGGGCCGTCGTCGTGCTCCTCGGGGTCCGGCTCTCGGCGGCTCTACGCAGGGACCGCGTGCGACGGTGGTGGGACCGCGTGACGGGCACGGTGCTCGCGGGGGTCGGCGGCGGGCTCGTCGCGAGCCGCGGCTGAGACCGCGGGCAAACCCAGTCCAGTGCCTACGAACCTGCCCGTCGCCCACGGCCCCGCACCACCCGGACACCGACGCTGACACGATGGGCCAGTGACCCTCGACATGGTGGCCCGCACCGGGCCACTACCCGGCCCGCGAGTGCGCGTTGTCCATCTCGGCGGATCGGTCTTCGACGCGCTGGCCGACGGTGACCTGCACAGAGCCAATGCGGTCAGCCCTGTCCCCCTCTCCCCCTACTTCGCCGGGCCGGACTGGCGCGGGGTGTGGCGCATGCGCAGTCAACAGCTGCGCCAAGACCCCGCCAGCGCAGCGTGGGTCACCGGCGTCATCTGGGACACCCGACAGCAGGTGGCGGTCGGTCGCGCTGGGTACCACGGCCCACCTGACACGGCCGGTCTGGTGGAGATCGGGTACGCCGTCGACCCGGCCTATCGTCGCCGTGGTTATGCCCGCGCAGCGCTGGAGGCGTTGCTCCACCGTGCCGCCACCGACGAGGCGGTGCGCACAGTGCGCGTCACCATAGCCCCCGAGAACACCGCCTCCTCCGACCTGGCCGCGCAGTACGGCTTCGCCGCAGTCGGCGAGCAGTGGGACGACGAGGACGGGCTCGAGCTCGTCTACGAGATCAGCGCCAGGAACTGATCCGCTCAGCGGACAGGCCAACCCCAGCACCGAGGGTGGGGTATCCGACAACGGCAGCCCGCTCGCCGCCGCGTGGGACGGCGCCAGGCACGGAGACGGCGGGTGCGCGGTCAGGCCGATGAGCGCTTGTCTCGCTCCCAGACCCGCCTACCGCCGAGGGCGCGCGCCGCTTAGGGTCGGGCCATGCGCAGGAGGGGCCCGGGCGACGTAGTTGTCCAGGTCGAGCTGGTAGAGGCCGACGCCGACCTCGAGGTGCACGGCGCGGACGACGGCGGTGGCGACGCTCGGGAGGCTGGGCGGGCGCGGCGGCTCCGGTGGGTCGGGCTCGCGGTGATCCTGGTGGGGACGATCGTCACGGCGACGGTTGTCGACGCCCGCCAGGACGCCGCTCGGAGGGTCGAACTGGCGGAGCTGGGATGGGTGCTGGCGCCCGTCGAAGGGCCGCTGGAGGAGGTGTGGCGTTCGGCGGGCGGGTGGACCCTCGCTCAGACCGATGAGCTGTTCGTGCTCGCGGGTGCCGGGGGCGGCGTTCGCGCGCTCGATCCTGCAACGGGTGCGGAGGCGTGGACCCACGAGGGTGCCGGAGTTGACGGGACCTGCTCCGCGCTCCTGGACTACCGGGAGGCGCGGGTCGAGCAGCTCACCGCCGACATCGTGTACTGCCACCCGTACACCGCCTACCAGGAGAGCACTCCCGCGGCGGGTGTCGCGGTGCCCATCAACTTCATCGAGGTGGCGACGGGGGCCGAGATCGCGACCCTGGTCGTGGACGGCTCACTGGTGATGAGCGACGTGGTGGACGGCGATCTGCTGGTCACCTTCGTCGACTCGTCGGCGGCCCTGGGCGTACTTCGTTGGGATCCCCGCGAGGGGGAGGTGTGGCGCTGGCGCGGTGCCCCCGGGCTCGTGCCCAACGGTGTCGTCGTGAGCTCCGTCGAAGCCGGGGCAGATGAGCCTGACGAAGGAGTACCGGGCTCACCCGTCCAGCTGAGCTATGGCGTCGCCGACGGGGCGGTCAGGCTCACCGACGCGATCGCCCTGGACCTGGCCACCGGCGAGCAGGTGACTGTCCCGCCTCTCGAAGCCACGAGTCCCAACGTCAATGCCTGGCCGTTGCCTGACGGCGGCAGCGTCGAGGTGCGCTACGAGACGTCGCCGGACGGCGAGTGGTCCGAGACCGGGCGGGTGCTCAACGCCGACGGTTCGCTGAGGTTCGCGATCGACGGCACCCCGGGGTTCTCGTGGCAGACGGACGGTTCCGACGCCGGTGTCCTCACCGTGTTCCGGCCCGACGGCCGGGTGGCCGGCATCGACCCGGAGACGGGGCAAACCCGGTGGAGCGCGGCGAACGTCACGCCGGCGCTTGTCCTCGAGGACGTCATGGTCCTCGTGGGTTCCGCCGGGGTGCTCGCGATCGACGTCCACGACGGCGAGGAGCGGTGGCACGCGGAGGAGATCTTCGTCTGGAACGACACCGCCGCCACGGACGGCGACGTCGTGCTGGTGCAGTCGCTGAACGGGGCGGTCCCCGAGCTCGTGGCGCTCGACCTGCTGAACGGGGCCGAGGCGTGGCGCATCCCTATCACCGGCATCACCGGCTCCTACTGGCGCCTCGACCACGGGGGCGGGAACTTGCTGCTGTTCGGGGACGAGGAGACCCTCGCCCTGGGCTGATCAGGTCTCCTCGCGCAAGCAGAGGTGATGTCCGACGAAACGTCATCGCGATTGCCGCGTTCACACTGCGCCGTCCGACTCTGCCGCACACAGCGTGCCTGCCGACTTGCGAGCAGCTCGTAGGGGGGCGGGAGCGATGGCTACCTGGTCGTCATGCAGCGCGATCGCCCACTTCTTCAGGTCGAGGCGCTCGACGCCGCGGCGACGCTCCACCGGGAGCTGGGCTTCCGGGTCAGGACGGCGCCATTCCCGGGAACGCCAGAGCGACGGTCAGGGCCTGCGGACAGCGGTCGACCGGGCGAACTCGACAGCCTCCTGCCAGTCCGCGCACTGACCGATCATGACCCGCAGGCGCAGGACGGCGCGGCGCTGGTTGACGCCCACGGCGCCGGTCACCCGGTCACCGGTGCGGTAGAGGGCCAGCAGGTCGCCGGTCTCGGCCGAGCCGGCGACGGTGACGACCTCGTCGCTGTCCGGGACCCCGACGAACTGGATGCGGTCGGTGACCCAGTCCGACCAGAAGTACGGGACCACGTCGCATGTCACGGGCTCACCGGTTCCGACGGCGTTGCGGCCGGCGACCACGCCCTGCTCCGCCGCCGAGGTCCAGTGCTCCAGGCGCATCGACCGGTCGAACGTCGGGTTGTGCCACCGGGCGACGTCCCCGGCCGCGTACACGCCGGGGGCGCCGGCGTTGAGCGTCGCGTCGCAGACGACGCCGTCCTCGATCGTCAGGCCTGAGCCGTGGAGCCACTCCGTCACGGGGGCGGCGCCGACCCCGACGAGCACGACGTCGGCGGGCAGCACCTGGCCGTCGGCCAGCCGAACCGTCTCGACGGTATCCTCGCCGATCACAGCCTCGACGACGGCACCGCACCGCACATCGATGCCGTGCCTGCCGTGCAGGCCACCGAGCTCCTCGCCCATCGCGGGACCGACCGCCCGCACGAGGGGCACGTCGGCAGCCTCGAGCACGGTGACGTGCGCCCCGAGGTGCGAGGCGGAGCAGGCGAACTCGGAGCCGATGAAGCCTGCGCCGATGACCACGACGCGGCTCCCCGGGCGTACCGCCGAACGCAGGGCGACGGCGTCAGCATGGCTGCGCAGCGTGTGCACACCGGCCGGCCCGTGCATCCCCGGCAGCTGTCGGGCGGTCGACCCGGTGGCGATCACGAGCCCGGCGTAGGGGAGCTCCTGCGCACCGACCGTCACGGTCCTCGTGGTCGGGTCGAGCGCGCTGACGGTCTCGCCGAGCCGGAGGTCGACGTCCAGCTCGTCGCGCAGGCTCTCCGCGGTGCGCAGGACCTTGAGGGCGGCGCTCTCGGTCAGGAACGCCTTGGACAGCGGAGGACGGTCGTACGGCGCGTCCGTCTCGGCCCCCAGGAGGGTCACGGGCCCGGTGAAGCCGCTGCGTCGAGCCCCCTCGACAGCGCGCACCCCGGCCAGGCCGGCCCCGACGACCACCAGGCCGGCCGTGCTCATCCGAGCAGGCGCAGGGCTTGCTCCGGGCACTGGTTGACGGCGTTCTCGAGGTCCCCCCGGTCCTCCTCTTCGAGCGTCTCGGCGACGAGGCGGGCCTTGTCCTGGTCATCGACCTCGAAGATGTGCGGCGCGAGAGCCTCGCACACCCCGTGCCCGACGCAGGCGACGGTGTCGATGCGCACCTCCATGGGAACCTCCTTCATGGCGAGCCGTGCGGCACGCTGGTCGAGCCGACGTCCCGGCAGGCGTGACGACGGCCGCCGCACACACGGCGACGGATTTGCACGATAACCGAAAGCAGCAGGGACAGGACTCAGTCTCTGAGGGGAGAGCCGACGACGTCGAAACGGAACCCGCCCATCTCCCCGGACAGGAGCGGGCGAGCCTCCTGGATGGCTGCTTGCACGCTGTCCAGCTGCAGCGAGCTCTGATGCGCTTCGGCCGAAGTCCACAGCTCCGCCACGAACACCGTGTCCGGCTGGTCCTCGTCGACCCCCACCTCGTACAGCAGGCAGCCGGCCTGCTCGAGGTCGGCGCTGCGGCGGGTCAGGATCTCGACGAGCCGGTCACGCTCGCCAGGTACGGCTCCGAGCGTTCCCACGTTGACATAGGTCATGCACGGCACCGTATCGGCACGGCGTGCTGCTGCCACCCTGTCGCGAAGAGCACGCGTGCGGGGAGTGGCGGTCAAGCGACCGTGCCGCGCACGCCGCTGACTCTCAGCCGGTCGGACAAGGCGAAGACCTCCTCGCGCAGGGCGTCCGGGGTGACCACCTCGAAGTCCCAGCCGAGGCCGGCCAGCATGCGGGCCATGCCGCCGAGGTGCTCGGCGCGCGTCTCGAGGAGCACGCCGTCGACGTGCTCGCTCAGCCGTCCCGCGCTCGGGGGCAGTCGCTCGCGCGCGTCCGTCAGGGTGGTCCACAGCACGACGGAGACCTCGTGCGACCACCGGACCGCCGCGATGCCCGACACGACCTGCGTCATGGCGTCGAAGTCTGCGGGCACGACGTACGAGCCGTCGTCCTGCCTGACTGAGGCGATGCGATCCAGGCGGAAGGTTCGCACGTCATCGCGGCCGTGGTCGTGCCCGGTGACGTACCACCGGCCGGAGTGGAAGACCACGCCGTAGACGTCGAGCTCGCGCTGGGACTCCCGCCCGTCCCAGGCGGTGTACGCGATCGTGACGGTGCGCTGTGCTTGCGCAGCGGAGGCAAGGCTCAGCAGCGTGTCGGCACCGGCGGGTGCCGTCGCGCGCACCGGTGTCGTGAACTGGGCGGTCGACAGCAGGCTGTCGAGCCGCTGGCCCAGGGCCCTCGGCAGCACCCGCGACACCTTGGCCAGCGCGCTCGCCGTCGCCGCGTGCTCGGTGGTGGCAAGCCCCGCGCGCTCCGCAGCCCTGAGCCCCAGGACGACGGCGAGGGCCTCGTCGTCGGTGAGCATCAGCGGCGGCAGCTTGTAGCCCGGCGCGAGCCGGTAGCCGCCGTACCTGCCCCGCTGGGCCTGGACGGGGATGCCGAGGTCGGCGAGGTGCTCGGCGTAGCGCCGGACGGTGCGCTCGTCGACACCGAGCCGGGCAGCGAGATCGCCGACGGTGCGCTGCCCGCCCGTCTGGAGCAGCTCCAGCAGCGCCAGCACGCGAGCGGTCGGGCGGGTCACGGCTCTCCTTGGCGCTGCTCGGAAAGAACTTCGATCCAGCTCCGCATACCGGGCGGAGTCTGTCCGCATTCCAGCCTAGCGTCGTCGTCATGAACACCACCTACGTCCTCGTCCCCGGCTTCTGGCTCGGCGCATCGGTCTGGCGCCCCGTCGCAGACGCGCTACGGGAGCACGGCCACGTCGTGCACGCCGTCGACCTCTCGGGGATGGGCGAGCACGCCCACCTCGCCTCTCCCGAGACCGACCTGACCACCCACATCGACGACGTCGTGCACCTGCTCGAGCAGCAGGACCTGCGCGACGTCGTGCTCGTGGGCCACAGCTACGGCGCCCTCGTGACGACCGGTGCGGCGGACCGCGTGCCTCAGCGCGTGGCGCGTCTGGTCTACATCGACTCCGGCCCCCTGCCGGACGGCATGGCACAGGCCGACTTCGAAGGGCCCGACGCCCGCGCGGCCAACGACGATCTGGTCGCGACGCACGGCGAGGGTTGGAAGCTCCCGCCGCCGCCCTGGGCCGTGCTCGCCGCCGAGGTGCCCGAGGTCGATGACGCTGCCGTCGCCGCGCTGGTCGACGGCTCGCAGCCGCAGCCCTGGCGGACCGCCACCCAGCCGGTCGCGCTCAGCGGCGGCTGGGAGCGGCCGCCGCGGACTGGCGTGCTGTGCAGCTTCAGCCTCGAGCAGCTGCAGCAGATGGCACCCCACGCCCCGGCGTTCGCGCACATGGTCGACGGCGACTGGACGTACGTCGAGCTCCCGACGTGGCACTGGCCGATGGTGAGCCGACCCGCGGAGCTGGCGGAGGTGCTGGAGTCGGTCAACCGGTAGGCGCTGGCTCCCGGCGCGGCCATGCCGTCCTGACACGGATACGGCTGCGTCGAGCTCAGTCCGAGCTGGTCGCCTCCACGATCCTGATCGTCTCGTCGTCGACCGCCAGGGTCTGCTCGGGGCAGATGGGGCCCTCGAGCTCCAGGACCCGTCCCCCCGTGTACTTCACGACGATCGGACCTTCGTAGCACTCGGTCGTGCCGAGCAGGGCCACTCCGCCATCTGCGGTGACCTCACCGAGGTCCTCCTCGCCGAACCGGACCGTCACGGTCACGTCGCTGGCGTTGGTGACGTCGATGTTCTTCTCGGCTGCGCATCCGGCCGTGCCGAGCAACGCCACAGCTCCGAGCACCGCCGTCGCTCGCCGACGCTTCCGCGTGTCCACGACAGACCTCCCACCCTCCTGCTGAGCGACTCAGCCACTGCGCCCCACGCTAGTCCCGGCCGGTCGGGCGGAGGAGGCGGGCGTGTGGCGATGTCGCAGGGGAAGTGCGGTCGAGTCCTGCAGACGAGGACGCGGACCGGTGGATCGCTCGGGGTGCGAGGATGCACCTGTGCCGAAGCGTCCAGGCAGGGTGATCGCGCTCGTCGGGTCTGTGTCGGCCATTGCCGTCGGCGCTGGCGCGCTGCTCCTGCCTCCACGGCAGACGGGGGACGTCGCCGTACCCCCGGGCGATGCCACCCCGGAGCAGGTCGTGGCGGCGTACCTCGACGCCCTGAACGCGCACGACTGCGACACCGCCGAGGCCCTGACGACCGCGGGTGCCGGGGACCAGGCCACGTCGTGGTGCGAGGACGTCGCGAGGCTGACGGACCTCGACGTCGGGGACCACCACCTGGAGCCTCCCGAGCACTCGGGCCGCTCGGCGCTCGACGAGGTGGCCAACGTCCCGGTCACCTTCGACCTGAGCTGGCGACTCCTCCACGACGACGGTTCGATGGATGAGGGTGCCACCACCTGGAGCTACCTCCTGGTACGTGACGCGGATAGCTCCCCGTGGCGCATCGTCGACCAAGGCATGGGCTGACCAGCGCGCTGACAAGCTACCGAGCGGGGGACAGCGCGCCGCCCGCACCCGTCAGATCGGCAGCCCGAACTCCCCGATGCTGACCTTCTCGCCGGTCTCAAGCGACCGGTTCACTGCGATCCCCACGGCCACCGAGCGCAGCCCGTCGGGGTAGCCCGCCCGCCGTCCGAGCGGGTCCTCGGCCGTCCCGCGGAACACGTCGTGCAGCAGCAACGCATCCCCACCGCCATGCCCGCCGCCGGTGTTGATGATCGGGACACGACGGGCCTTCTCCCAGTGCCGCTGCACGGTGAGCTGCTCGCCGCGGCGGCGGACGTCGTCGTCGGCCGTGACGTCCTCGACAGAGCTGGCGTCCAGGACGAGGCGACCGTCGGCGCCGGGGAGCACCGCGGCCCGCTCGACCACTTCGAGCTCGGCCCGACCGGCGGTGCCGTTGACCGACACCCGGTACCCCTCCCAAGGGCTGTGCGCGTTCAGGGAGTACGACATCACCGGCCCGCCGCGGTACCCGACCAGGGCCGAGAGGTTGTCCTCGATGGTGATGCCGGGGGCGAAGACGTCGCGGTCGCGCAGGTAGCCGTCGTGCTGCTCGGCCTCCCAGTACAGGGCCTTGAGCTTGGGGTCGTGGCGCAGGTCCAGAGCGAAGGGGTCCTCGCTGGGCGGGTCGACCGTTCCGCGCGCGGGACGCTCGCCCAGGCCGCGGGCCTTGGCGTTGGCGTCCCCGTAGAAGCGCAGTCCACCGCTGGCCACGGCCCAGGCGGGCACGTCGTCGAGCCACCAGTTCATGAGGTCGAAGTGGTGGGTGGCCTTGTGCACCGCGAGGCCCGCCGAGTGCTCCTTCTCGCGGTGCCAACGGCGGAAGTAGTCCGCCCCGTGCATCGTGTCGAGCACCCACTCGAAGTGCACCGAGGTCACCTCCCCGATCTCCCCCGAGGCGATGACCTCCTTCAGGGCAGCGTTGCGCGGGGAATACCGGTAGTTGAAGGTCACGACGACCGAACGGCCGGTCTCCTCGACCGCGGCGAGGATGGTGCGGCACCCGTCCAGGTCCGTGGTGAGGGGCTTCTCGAGGACGACGTCGGCCCCGGCCCGCAGGGCACGCGAGGTCATCTCGGCATGCGTCCAGTCCGGGCTCGTGACGACGACGGCGTCGAGCCGCTCCTCGGTGATCATCCGCTCGAGGTCGGCCGGGGCGTAGCGCGCGGGACGGTCTGCCCCGGCTGCCGTGACGAGCCCGTCGGCGTAGTCCATACGGGCCGGGTTGGGCTCGCACCACGCGACCAGCTCGGCCACCTCGGCATGCTCCCCGACCATCGCCTCGACGTACATCTGCGAGCGCGCGCCGGTCCCGACGACGCCATAGCGCCGCGGGCTCGAGGGGACTGTCATCGTGGCTCCTTCGCCTGGGTCGTGCTGCTGGTCGTCGCGTGGTTCACAGGGCCGCGGCCCGCCCCGGGGCCCGGACGAACCCCTCGTGCTGCACCTGCCACCCCGACCCGAAGCCCGGGGAGTCGGGGCCCTCGTCCCACCCCGCCGCCATGAGCGCGACCGCCGCGAGCAGACCTCCGTTGCCGGGCAGGTAGAGCGGTAGGTGGTCGGTCTGGCGGTTGTGGCCGTTGGGCAGGTGCTGGTTCTTGGGCACGTCGAGCAGGAGGGCGTCGACGGCGGTCACGGGGTCACCGAGCCGGGTGGCTGTCATGGCCAGGGCCGGGTAGTCCCAGCCCCACGTGCTGGCCCAGTCCCAGTCCTCGAGCACTCCGTGCAGGGTCGCGCGGACCACCTCGGGGTCGAGCACGTCGGTGGGCGGGATGACGCCGAGCCCGTAGACCATCGACGGGTGGTCGGTGCGGATCGTGAAGGGCTCGACGCCGATGGCCTCGTACTTCCCGTCCCGCACCAGGGGCCGCACCATGTGGTGCCCGACGTCGTCCCAGTGCGGCTCGCGCGGCAGGCCGGCCCGTTCGCGCCACCGCTGGGCGACCTCGAGGGCCCAGGCCCAGGCCGCGAGCTCGAAGGGCGGGTTGGTCACCCGGTCACGCACCGTGTTGTACGACTCCTGGGCCGGCACCAGGGGCGGGCCCAGCCCGTAGCCGTCGGGGCCGGGCTCGGCGACGTCGGCCATGAAGCGGGCGGTCGCGTCGACGATCTCGGCGTACCGCTCCACTGCCCCCGGCGAGCCGGCGCGCCGGAGCAGCTCGGCGAGGTGGATCACGTGCGGCTGCTGCCACAGCAGGAAGGGCCCGATGTCGCTGGGGCTCTCGCGTGCGTCGGGCCCGATCTGCTTGGGCCACCGGGCGCCGTCGTACCCCTGGATCCGGGCCGTCTCGCGCGCCGCGGGCAAGGCCGTGAGGTACCAGCCCATGCTGCGCTCGAGCAGGTCGGCTCGGCCCCACAGGGCGAAGTGCGCGGCGTGCCACCAGTGCATCTCGAGGTGGAACCTGCCGCGCCAGCTGTTGCAGGTCAGCCCCGTCTCCTGCGGCGGGAGCGAGCCCGCGCACTGGATGGCCGTGAGGTACTGCGAGAGCACCACCCGACGCTCGAGCTCAGGGGCGCGTGGATCGGTGCTGCCGGCGAGGTCCAGAGCGGCGCCCCGAGACCAGAAGGCCGGCCAGTGGGCGCGGGAGGCCTCGAGCACCGCGTCGACGTCGAGAGGGGGGACGACGACGGGGGCGGGGGCGAGCTCGATCGTGAGGTCCAAGGAACTGCCGGGGGCCGTGACGACGACCTCGTGCGGGCCGGTCTGCTCGACGTCGGCCCCGGGCCCCAGGCCCAGGCGGGCCACGTAGGTGAGCTCCTCGGTCCCGTCGACCCCGCGCAGCCACCGCTCGACGACCACGCCGTCGGCCTCGGGCACCAGGACGGTGCGGTGGTCCTCGGGGTGCTCCCAGTCGGCGGCGTTGCTCCACGAGGTCGAGCCGTACGGGAAGGCCAGCCGGATCCCGACCCCGGCGTCGTCGTCCTGCCCGTCTGGTCCCGTGACCGTCCCCGGACCGGGCGCCTCGCGGCCTGCGTCGATGCGCACCGCCAGCACGTCCCGCTCGGGGTGGCAGGCCGTCGTCACCTCGAGGCCCCACGGGTCGACGTCGACCTGGCTGGTCAGGACCCCGGTCCACAGGTCGAGCCGCTGACCGTGGCTGGTGACCTGCGACGGCGAGGGCGTCCGGACATCACGCCTCCCACCACGGACGACACCTGCCGAGCCGCCCTCGCCGTCGGGTCGCCCACCGTCCTCGGCGCGCCAGGTCACCAGCCCGACGCGCACGAGATCCAGACGGTGGGGGTTCGAGCGCAGCCATCGGACGGCCGGGTCCAACGCCGTGTCGTCCGAGCCCGCGAGCGGGTCGGCGTCGACGTAGCGGACCTCGCCGCGGGGCGTGCGGTAGGGGCGGCGGCGCAGGGTCAGGTCGACCCCCTCGGGGGCGGGTGCGCTGTGCCAGCCCCACTGGGACTGCGTCCCCAGGAGCGTGCCTGCCGGTCCACCGGCAGGGTCGGCCACGGGGTAGAGCTCGGGGAAGGTCTGCAGGCCCGTCACGTCAACGGTCAGGCAGAGCTCTCCGTTGCCCACCGAGAGCGGGGAGGCAGGATCGATCCGGGACGCCACCGGGTCGTGCCGGCGGACGAGGGCCTCGCGGTCCACGGTCATCGATCCTGCCTCCCTGCTGCTCGGGTCGTGCTCAGGTCCTGCTCGGCGCGATCGTCAGGAGACCGCGTCGTTCATCTCGTTGACCAGCTGCTCGGCGGCCTCGGCCGGGGTGATCTGACCGAAGAGCACCGAGTCGTTGAGGCGAGTGAGGATCAGCGGGGTGTCCGTGGACCCCTCCGGGCCGATGACGAAGTCGCCGTCGACGTGCCCGCTGACCCGCTCGATGAACTCGAACTCGGCCTCGCGCACCGGGTCCAGGCCGGCGTCGATGAGGTGCTGGCGGATCTCGGGGTTGGCCGGGATGCCCCGGTCGGCGCCGATGCTGTCCGCGGCCTCGGTCGAGGACACCAGGAAGTCCACGAGGCGCGCGGCCTCCTCGGGGTGATCGGAGTTCGCGCTGATCGTGTACAGCTGCGAGGCCTGGAGCCACATGCCCGGCCCCTGGTCACCGCTCTCCCCGGGGGCGAGCAGCGGCACCATGTCCGTGCCTGCCGCGGTGCTGTACGCCGCGAGGAGGTTGGACCAGCCCGGCATCATCGCGGCCCTGCCCTGCCCGATGAGGGACTGCTCGGGGGCGGGCTGCCCGGCGAGCTCGGCCGTGAGCGTGGCCGACGGGGCGGCTCCGCTCTCCATGAGTCCGTTGGTCATCTCCCACCAGTCCTGGGCCACGTCGGCCTCGAGGGCGATGGCGCCGTCCTCGGTGTACAGCCCCTGGCCGGTCTGCTGGTTGGTGTAGAGGTCCAGCATGTCCGCACCGGTGGTGAGGTCCGTGGTGCCGTAGACGTCGTCGGGGGTCGCGGCGGAGATCTCGTTCGCGATGTCGACGAAGTCCTCCCAGGTCCACGTCTCGTCGTCGGGCAGGTCGACCCCGGCCTCGGCGAACACGTCGGGGTTGGCGATGAACCCGAAGGTGTTGACCCCGGTCGGCACGCCGAACTGGGTGTCGTCGAAGTACCCGTTGGCCAGCGCCCCCTCGTCCAGGGCGCCCAGGTCGAGCTCCTCGGAGACGGTGCTGAGGTCGAGCAGCACGCCGCGGCCGCCGTACTCCCGGGGGTAGGCACCGCCCATGGTGATGACGTCGGGCTCGTCCCCCGCGGCGACCGAGGTGGCGAGCCGGTCGAAGTAGGCGTTGAAGTCGACGGACTCGGTCTCGACGGTGATGTCCGGGTTGGCGGCCTCGAAGGCGTCGACCGCGGCGTCGGTGATCTGGGCGCGCTCGTCGTTGCCCCACCAGGAGAAGCGGAGCGTCACCTGGTCGCCGTCGCTCGCGGCGGAGTCGCCGTCGTCGTCGGCGGGGGCTCCCTCGCCACCGTCGCCGCTGCCGCAGGCGGCGGTGAGCAGGAGGGCCGTGGCGAGCGCGGCAGCTCCGAGGGGCCGGGCCGCACGGCCTCGGCTCGTGGGGTGGTGGCCTCCCGGCCGGATGGTCCTGCGGACAGATCGCATGGTCTTCCTTCCCGCCGCGTCGTTGCGGCTGAGCTCGGCGGGGCTTGTGAATCGATTCACACGCCCTCGGCACCACAGGTCGGTCGTCTGGGTGGGTGTCGGTCAAGCGCCCTGGCAGTCCCGCCGCCAGGCGTTTACACCGGTGTAAGTGGAACATGGGCCCGCTGTCCTCGTCAATGGGGCGGTGCCGCCCCCCGCTCGACGGGGCCGAGGACGCCTCCTGAGCCACCCGTCGTCGCCACCCGTCGACCGCCCTCACCTACGCTGGGTCAGCACCTCAGCAGCGCCGACCGAGGAGGATCCGATGGCGCAGATCGCACCGCGCGTCCTCGCCACGCTGGCCGACGCCGATCGCCTGGCTCTCTTCGCGGCGCTCGTGGTCCAGGGTGAGGGCGGCCCCGGCGACGAGACCGACGACCGGCAGCGGCAGAGACTCGGAGCAGCCGGTCTGGACGCCCGGCGCACCTCGGTCGACGAGGTCGTGGACGTCCTGCGGGCGGCTCTCGCGGAGCTCCACGAGCGGAAGGTCCGCAGCCACCACGTCATCCCCCGGGCGGTCGCCCCGGAAGGCCTGCCCTTCACGGCAGGACGGCTCACCGAGCTGCCACGCGAGCCTCGCCAGCTCGAGCAGCTGCTCGACTGGGTGGTGACCGCCTACCTCGAGGAGCCCTCGTACAGCGAGGCGAGGCTGAACGCCGAGCTCGGGCGCTTCTGCGAGGACCCCGCGACCCTGCGCCGTGCGCTGGTCGACCACGGCAGGCTCACCCGTGATCCCCACCAGGGTCTCTACGCCAAGCGTCCCTAGGGCGACGCGCGGACGCCACGCCCCAGCGTCGACTCCCGGGGGCGCAGGTCGAAGTCGGCGACCACCTCCAGGCCCGGGCCGTTGACCGCCCCAGCCCCGGCGGCGAGCCGCTCGACGAGGAGCTCGACCGCGGTCCGCGCGATCTGCGGCAGGCCCGGCTCGACGGTGGTCAGGCTCGGGCGGGCGAACCGGCCCTCCTCGATGTCGTCGAACCCCGCCACGGCCACCGCGTCCGGGACCGCGACGTCGCGCTCGTAGAGCACCCGCATGGCACCGAGCGCCAGCACGTCGTTCAGCGCGAACACCGCGTCGAAGGGCTCGCCGCCGTCGAGCAGGCCGCGCATCGCCTCGGCCCCCGTGCTCCGGGTCCACGCCTGGGCCGGGCCGGTCAGCG
>NZ_JALPKN010000290.1 GCF_023630195.1 Actinotalea sp. C106
CTCCGCGGCGGCCACGCCCTCGGCCCAGCGTCGACCGATCCGACGGGCGCGCCCGGCGGCGATCCCGGCAGCCACCAGCAGGGTTCCGGTGACGAGCAGCTGCCCGCTCATGGCCGTGGTGGTCAGCTGCTCGACGGCGGCCGGCAGCACCCGGGTGCCGGTCATCGCGGTCACGGCGTCGTCCATGATCCCGGGGACGACGAGGTAGGCGATGCCCAGCGCGAGGCCCCAGACCAGGCCGCCGGTCAGCGGGACCGCCGGGGACCACGTGCCCAGCAGGACGATGACCGCGAGCAGCAGCACGCCGATGATCAGCAGGGTCAGGCCGAGGGCGTCGGTGCCGGCTGACGAGGTCCCGGCGACGTCGGCCAGGCGTGCGGTGCCGATCCCCACGAGCAGCAGGGCGACGGGGGTCAGGACCAGGCCCAGCAGCACGCCCAGCAGGTGCCGGCCGAAGCCGGGCTTCTTGGGGGCCTCGATCTCACGTCGCTCGGCCGCGGCGGCGCTGCGACGGGTCTCGTGGGTCGCGTCCGACGACGAGGCCGTCTGGAGCGGGGGAGTTGCGGGGCCCTGGGGGGCGGGAGGCTCCTCGGGCGACGGTGCCGGTGCCTGGGGGCTCTCGGGCGCGGCACCCTGGGCGGGCAGGACGGCGGTGCCATCGTGCGGGGCCGACGTCGGCCCCTCCGTCGCGTGCTCCTCGGAGCGCGGGGCGGGGGTGACCGGAGCCGAGGGCGGGTAGGGCCGCGGGGCGGCGTGCTGGCCCGTCGTCGTCTGCTCCCCCGTGGTGGGCCCCTCGGTGGTCGGGGCGCCGGTCGTGGACGTGCCCGTCGAGGGATCGGCCGTCGTGGCGGGCTCTCCGGCCGGGGTGGTCTCGGGGTCCCGCCCGGGCTCGTCGTTCGGGTGGTGGGGGGTGGGGGTGCTCATGGTCGACTCCTGTCGGCTCGGCCGCGCGGCACGGTCGGGTGCCTGCGCCACAAGGTAGCGCCGACCCTCCCGCCCCGCTCGCGGGAGATCTCCCGGGCAGTGCCGTGGATCTCGTGACGAAGGTCCCCCGTCCTGGGTGCGAGCAGCCGGAACCATGGTGACGACGGCCACACATGGGCCCGCACCTGGGAGGACCCTGATGAACCTGCTCGACCGCAGCCGCACCATCGCGCCTGCCGGCTACAACCGGTGGCTCGTGCCGCCGGCCGCCCTCGCCGTGCACCTGTCCATCGGGCAGGTCTACGCCTTCAGCGTGTTCAAGAACCCGCTGCTCGAGCGTTTCGACGCCTCGCACACCTCGGTCGCGATCATCTTCTCGATCGCGATCGTCATGCTGGGCCTCTCCGCCGCCTTCGGTGGCACCTGGATGGAGCGCAACGGGCCCCGCAAGGCCATGGCCCTCTCGGCGGTCTTCTGGGTCTCGGGGTTCTGCGTCGCGGCCCTGGGCGTGCAGCTCGAGCAGCTGTGGATCGTGTACCTGGGATACGGGTTCCTCGGCGGCATCGGTCTGGGCATCGGGTACATCTCACCGGTGTCGACGCTGATCAAGTGGTTCCCCGACCGCCCGGGCCTCGCGACCGGCCTGGCGATCATGGGCTTCGGCGGTGGCGCGATGGTCGCCTCCCCGCTGACCGCTCGCCTGCTCGACACCTATGCCGCGACCCCGGCCGAGGCCATCGTGCCGACGCTGCTCACCCTCGCGGCCATCTACGCGGTGCTCATGACCCTGGGGGCCGTGGTGATCCGCGTCCCGGCCCCGGGCTGGAAGCCTGCGGGCTGGACCCCGAGCCCCAAGAAGAACGCGATGCAGACCCACGCCGACGTGCGGGCCCGCAGCGCGGTGCGCACCCCGCAGTTCTACCTGCTGTGGATCGTGCTCTTCACCAACGTCACGGCAGGCATCGGCATCCTCGAGCAGGCCTCCCCGATGATCCAGGACTTCTTCACCTCCGTGACCCCCGCGACGGCGGCCGGGTACGTCGGGCTGCTCTCGCTGGCCAACATGGCGGGCCGTTTCGTGTGGTCCTCGACCTCCGACGTGCTGGGGCGCAAGCGCATCTACGTGATGTACCTCGGCGTCGGGGCGGCCCTCTACGCGGTGCTCGCGGCGTTCAGCGGCACCTCGATCGCCTTGTTCGTGGTCGTCACCTTCTTCATCGTCAGCTTCTACGGCGGTGGGTTCGCGACCATCCCGGCCTACCTCAAGGACCTCTTCGGCACCCTCGAGGTCGGCGCCATCCACGGGCGTCTGCTGACCGCGTGGTCGGCCGCCGGGGTCGCCGGACCGCTGATCGTCAACGGCATCGCCGACGCGAGGGCCGCGCAGGGGGTCGAGGGGGCCGCGCTCTACCTGCCCTCGCTGGTCGTCATGACCTGCGTCCTGGCCGTCGGGTTCATCGCCAACATGCTGGTGCGCCCCGTCCACGAGCGGCACCACGAGCCTGCGACCACCCCGACCGGGCCGGCCGACGCCGCCCCGATCACCACCACCGAGCCCGCGCTGGCCGCGGCCGGCACGAAGGAGAGCTGACATGGCTGCCGTGACCGAGTCCGTCCCGAGCTCCACCCCGTCGGACGCTCCCCCCGCAGCCCCGGCCGGGGCGACCATCAGGGTGATGGCCGTGGCCCTGTGGGGCGTGGTCGGCACCCTCCTGGGCTACGGGGTGCTGCAGACGGTCATCAAGGCTTCGGCGTTGTTCGGCTGAGCCTGGTCGTCTGACTGATCGAGGCCGCGTCGGGCATGGCGACGCGGCCTCCGTCATGCCCGGTACCTTCGGACGCCATGACGCACCTCTTCTCCCCGCTCACCCTGCGCGGCACCACCATCCGCAACCGGGTGTGGCTCGCCCCCATGTGCCAGTACTCCTCGGTCGACGGCATGGTGGGGGACTGGCACCTGGTGCACCTGGGCGCGCGGGCGGCTGGCGGGTTCGGCCTGGTGCTCAGCGAGGCCGCGGCCGTGGTGCCCGAGGGCCGGATCAGCCCCGAGGACCTCGGCATCTGGTCCGAGGCGCACGTCGCGGGCTGGACGAGGCTCGCGGGGGTCGTGCACGCCCACGGCAGCCTGCTGGGCGTCCAGCTGGCCCACGCGGGGCGCAAGGCCTCGACGTACCGGCCCTGGGCCCCGACCCAGGGCACGGTGCCCGCTGAGGACGGCGGCTGGGCGACGGTCGGTCCCTCGGAGATCCCCTTCGAGGGCTACGCCGCTCCGGGGGAGCTGAGCGAGGGCGGGCTGGCCCAGGTGGTCGAGGCTTTCGCGGCCGCCGCCCTCCGGGCCGAGGCTGCGGGGCTCGACGTCGTCGAGGTGCACGCCGCGCACGGGTACCTGCTGCACCAGTTCCTCTCGCCCCTGTCGAACCAGCGCACGGACTCCTACGGCGGTCCGCTCGAGAACCGTGCCCGGCTGCTGCTCGAGGTGGTCGCCGCGGTGCGCGCGGTGTGGCCCGAGCACAAGCCCCTCATGGTCCGCGTCTCGGGCACCGACTGGACCGAGGGCGGGCTCACCCTCGAGGAGGTCGGGACGATCGCGTCGTGGCTCGTGCCGCTCGGCGTGGACCTCATCGACGTCTCGAGCGGGGGGAACGTCCTGGCGCCCATCCCCGTGGGCCCCGGCTACCAGGTGCCCCTGGCGCGGTCCGTGCTCGAGGCCTCCGGGCTGCCGGTCTCGGCCGTAGGCCTGCTGACCTCCGGCCCCCAGGCCGAGCAGGTGCTGGTCGACGGCGCGGCCGACGCGGTCATGATCGGCCGGCCGGCCCTGCGGGACCCGATGTGGGCCCTGCGCGCGGCGCACGAGCTCGGGCTGCCGGCCTCGCTC
>NZ_JALPKN010000291.1 GCF_023630195.1 Actinotalea sp. C106
GGTGGCGCGAGGCCCTCGTGGCGCGCGCAGGCGACTCGGCCCTCGCCGACGTCGGCCGGCTCGGTGAGGCCCAGCTCGACCTCTCGGCCGCCCACCCCTCAGGCATCGCGCAGCTCTTCGCCGGCCGCGAGACCCGGCTGTCCAACCTCGTCCGCGAGGGCAGCGCCCTGTCCTCCGCCAAGCGTCGGGCCCGCGCAGTCGGCGCCCTGGCCGATGACCACGCCCAGCGCTACGGCATCGCCTCCGCCTTCCTCGCCATCGGCGTCGCGACATGGACCGAACCCCTCGACGTCCGGACGGCTCCGGCCGTCGACGGTGACGACCTCGCGGCGATCGCCCAGGTCGCCGTCGTCCCGGGAGCGATCGAGGCGCACGAGGCCGCCGAGGCCGACCGCGTGGCCGACGGGGCAGCCCCCGAGGCGTCCTCGCGCACCACCGGGTCCGAGGACGCCACGCAGGTCAGGACGGTCCGGGCCCCGGTCCTGCTCCGTCCCGTGGCCATCCACCCCCGCGGCCGGGGGGAGAGCGACTACGACCTCTCCCTCGAGCCCTCCCTCGAGATCAACCCGCTGCTCGCGGCCTCGCTGCGCCGCCGCGGCGCCCTGCTGGACCCGGCCGCCCTCGCACGCGGGACCTTCACCGAGGCCGGCTTCGACCCCCGGCCAGCCCTCGGGCGGCTGCGCGCCCTGGGTGCGGCCGTGCTGGAGGACTTCCGGCTCGAGGAACGCCTCCTGGTGGGCACCTTCGTGCACCCCGAGCAGGTGCTCGTCGACGACCTCGAGGCCCAGGGGCCGCACCTGGTCGAGCACGAGGTGCTCCGCGCCCTGGCCGGGGACCACCGGTCCGTCGAGGCGCTCACCCACCCCCTGCCCCGCCCGCTGCGTGGCGACCGCCCCCTGGACCAGGAGCGCGGCGTGGGTGACCTCGACCCCGCGCAGACCCACGTGCTGGACGCGATCGCCGCCGGTCACCACCTCCTGGTCGACGCCCCCGCGGGCAGCGACGTGCCCGGCACCCTCGCCGCCGTCGTGGCGGACGCCGCCGCGGCCGGGCGCACGGTCCTCTACGTACCCGGGCACCGGCGGGCCGGGGCTGCCCTGGTCGACCGCCTCACCGAGCTTGGCCTGGAGAGCCTCGTCCTGGACATCGCGCCGGACTCGGGCTGGCGTGCCCAGGCCGCTCGCCGGCTGCTCGGTGCGATGACGGTCGAGCCGGTGCACGTCGAGGCCTCGCACGTCGCGATCGTGCAGCGTGAGCTGCTGGACCGTCGCGCGCGGCTCAGCGGGTACATCGACGGGTTGCACGTCCAGCGCGAGCCATGGGGGGCCTCGGCCTACGACGCGCTCCAGGCCCTCGCCCGCCTCACCTCGGGGCGGCCTGCCGCCCAGACCCGGGTCCGCCTGACCGTGCCCGTGGCCGAGTCCCTCAACGCCGAGCGCCGCGCCCAGGCTGCGGCCGACCTGGTCCGTGCGGCCGGCCTGGGGGCCTTCTCCACCTCGGCCCGCTCGACCGCCTGGTACGGCGCGGACCTGCTCACCAACGACCGCGCCTCCGCTGTGCTGGCCCGACTGGACCACCTGCTCGAGGAGAGCCTGCCGCGGCTCGAGGAGGAGGTCACCCACGTCGCCGAGACCACGGGGCTGACCCCTGCCGCGACGCCCGCCGAATGGGGTGAGCAGCTCGAGATGCTCGCGGGGGTGCGTGGTGCCCTCGACGTCTTCCAGCCCATCGTCTTCGAGCGTTCCGCCGCGGACCTCGTCGCTGCGACCGCTACCCCTGCGTGGCGCGCCGAGCGAGGCCTCGACATGCCGCGCGGCCTGCGCCGCCGTTTCCGCAAGCAGGCCAAGGACATGCTGCGCCCCGGGCGCCCCGTCGAGGACCTGCACGCGGCCCTCGTCGACGTGCAGTCCCAGCGCGAGGTGTGGCAGGCGCACTGCCCGGCCGGTGGCTGGCCCCGGATCCCCGAGGGGCTCGCAGCGATCGAGCGCGAGTTCCAGATGATCCGCAACGACCTCGCGGGCCTGGGGGCGGTGCTCGCCAACACCCCTGACGGCGGCGAGCTCGAGACCCTCCCGTGGCGGTCGCTGCGGGAGCGGCTGCGCCGGCTCGAGCAGGACCGCTCAGCCCTCTCGACCCTTCCCGAGCGCACCGCGATCGTCCGGGACCTGGACCGACGGGGCCTGGGCGACCTGCTCGAGGACCTCGCCGACCGCCGCGTGCCGGCGGCCCTGGTCAGCGCCGAGCTCGAGCTGGCCTGGTGGAGCACCGTCTTCGAGGAGATCCTGCGCCAGGACCCTGCCCTGGCCGGGTACGACGGCGCGGCTCTCGCCCGTCTGGTCGCCGAGTTCCGCACCCTCGACCGCCGCTACGTCGCCGATCGCGGGGTGCTGGCCCTGGCGGCGGCCCGTGAGGACCTGCGCGTGCGGCTGCGGGCGGCCGACCAGCAGACCCAGGACCTGTTCGGGGAGATCGTCGAGGACAGGTTCGGTGGGGTGCGTCAGGCCGTCGACCGCTACCCCGACGTCACCCGGCACCTGCGCCCCTGCCTCGTGGCCTCGCCGATGCTGGTGCCGCACGTGCTGCCCGGGCGCCGCGCGGAGGACCTCGTGATCCTCGACGCCGCGAGCCACCTGCCCATCGAGACGGTCGTCGGGGCGTTGGCCCGTGGCCGCCAGGTGCTCGTGGTCGGGGACACCCGGTGCGCCTCGGGCACCGCCCTGGCCGAGCTCGCCGAGGTGCTGCCCTCCCTCGCTCTGCACGCGGACACCTCCCGTCGCGACCCGCACCTGACGGCTTTCCTGTCCGACCACGGGTACGCAGGCTGCCTCACCGCGACCCCGCTGCCCTCGACGGCCTCGCTGCTGCGCCTGGACGTGGTCGACGGAGCCGGGATGCCCGCCGCCAACGGGGCGGTCGAGGCCACGCAGGCCGAGGTCACCCACGTCGTGGACCTCGTGCTCGAGCACGCGTTGAGCCGGCCCGACGAGTCCCTCGCAGTCATCAGCGCCTCCCCCGTGCACACCGAACGGCTGCGCGAGGCCGTCATGGCCGAGGTCCGGGACAACCCCTCCCTCGGCACCTTCTTCCGGTCGGACCAGCCCGAGCCCTTCGCCGTGGTCGAGGTGGGGGCCACCCAGGGCCTCACCCGCGAGGCGGTCATCCTCTCGGTGGGCTACGGCCGTACCCCGCACGGCCGGGTGCTGCACCGCTTCGGCGCCGTGAGCGAGCCGGGTGGGGACGGGCGCCTGCTCGAGGCCCTCGGCGCGACCCGCCAGCGACTCACTGTCGTGAGCTGCTTCTCCTCGACCGATCTCGACCCCGACCGGCTCAAGTCCCCCGGGGCGAGGATGCTCGCGGACCTCCTGGCCCTCGCCGAGGCGCGCTCTGCCGCCCCGGCCCGGAGCGAGCGTCCCGAGCCCGAGGCCACCGGCCCCGAGCCCGACCGCCTCGTGCTGGACCTCGCCGAGCGGCTCTGGCGGCAGGGTCTCGTGGTGGACATCGACCACGGTCTGGGCACCGACGCGCGCATCCCGCTCGTCGTCGGTCACCCGGACCTGCCCGGTGAGATGCTCGTGGCGGTGCTCACCGACGACGAGGCCTACGTCGGTGAGCCGAGCGTCCGCGTGCGCGATCGCCAGGACGCCGAACGCCTCGAGCGGCTCGGCTGGACGGTCGTCCAGGTGTGGTCGGCCGCAGCCTTCCTCGACCCGCAGGGCGAGGCCGACGCGGTGCTCGCCGCAACCGTCGAGGCCTGCGCCCGCCGCAC
>NZ_JALPKN010000292.1 GCF_023630195.1 Actinotalea sp. C106
CTGCGCGGGTGCGGCCGGAGGCCCGGCGACCCGCGCGCTGGTGGCCGCCACGCCGAGCGGCGCGCACGGCTCAGGTCCGTGGGACCGACCGCTGGCTACGCTCTCCCGGTGAGCGACACCTGGCTGACCCGCGCGACGGGCGACACCCCCACCGGTGCACTGGCCAGGTCGATCGACTGGGCGGCGACCTCGATCGGCCACCCGGACACCTGGCCGACATCCCTGCGCGTGGCGGTGGAGATCTGCTTCAGCACCCGCTTCCCCGTGCTGGTCACGTGGGGCCCTGAGCTGATCAAGATCTACAACGACGCGTACCGCGAGATCCTCGGCCGGGACAAGCACCCCCAGGCCATGGGCGCACGCGTGCGGGACATCTGGCCGGAGATCTGGCCCAAGCTCGAGCCGTCCTTCCAGCACGTGTTCGACACGGGCCGGCCGACGTGGCACGAGAACCAGCTGCTGCTGATGGAGCGCAACGGCTACGTCGAGGAGGCGTACTTCACGTACTCCTACAGCCCCCTGAGGGACGACGACGGCGTGGTGCGCGGCGTGCTGGACATCGCGACCGAGACCACCGAGTACGTCCTCGAGCGCCGCCGCATGCGCCTTCTGGCTGACCTCTCCGAGACGTTGCAGCGCCACGCCGGGGACCTGGCGGGCATCGGGCGGGCCACGGCCGACGTGCTGAGTGCCGGGCGGGCCGACGTCACCGCCATGGACCTCTACCTGACCACCGGTCCGGGGCAGACGTACCTGCTGGCCTCGACCCGCCCGGCCGACGACGTCGCGGCCGCCAGCATGACTTTGGTGCGGGACGTCGCGGCATCCGGCCGGCCGGCGGAGGTGGACCACACCGTCGTCGTCCCGCTCATCACCGTGGGAGAGCAGACCGCGGGGGTGCTGGTGCTCGAGGCGAGCGCGCAGCGGGTGTTCGACGCGGGGTACCGGGCGTTCTTCGACCTGCTCGCCTCGACCGTCGGGACCGCGCTGAGCACCACCCTGCGGTACGTGCGTGAGGTGGGCGACCTGCGGGCGGTGAGCGACGCGCTGCAGCAGTCGATCCTGCCCCGCGGTGAGGCCGTCGCCGGGCTCGCGACCCGCTACCAGCCCGCCATGGGCAACCTCGCGGTGGGCGGGGACTGGTACGACGTCGTGGAGGTGTCCACGGGGCGCCGTGCCCTCGTCGTCGGGGACTGCGTGGGTCATGGGCTCGGCGCGGCGGCGGTCATGGGGCAGCTCAGGACGGCGAGCCGCACCCTGCTCCTGGAGGGCAACAGCCCGGAGGCAGCGCTGGTCGGGCTGGATCACTTCGCGCGGCGGCTGCCCGGGGCGGAGTGCGCGACGGTGTTCTGCGGCCTGATCGACCGGGTGGCGGGGACACTGACGTTCTCCCGCGCGGGGCACGTCCCCCCGCTCCTGCTGCGCGACGGCGAGGCGCGGTGGTTGCGCGAGGCGGGGAGCACCCCGCTGGCGGTGGCCGGGGACGAGCGGCGCGAGGCTGTCGTCGAGCTGCAGGACGGTGACCTGGTCGTGCTGTACACCGATGGTCTGGTCGAGCGCCGCCGCGAGATGCTCAGCGAGGGCATCGAGCGCCTCGCTGAGGCGCTGAGGCCCCTCGCGCAGGAGGAGTCGGTCGACGCGATCGCCGACGGCCTGCTGCGCGCCCTCGTCCCGTCCGGGTCCGAGGACGACGTCGCGCTCGTGGTGTACCGGCACGAGGGGGCCGGGTAGCCGGACGCACGAGCATGCAGCGCACCGCTACGGGGCTGGTCTCCACGCCCCGCGAGGCGGTCGGCGCCTGGGGCGGTCGGCGCCTGGCCGGACCTCGCGCTCGGCCGGGCTAGCTGGATCAGCCCGAACAGCAAGACCAGCCCGAACAGCTAGATCACCCCGACCAGCTGGATCAGCCCGACCAGCTAGGTCACCCCGACCAGCTAGACCAGCGGACCAGCTAGAACGGCGGCGGTGGGAGCGCCGCGGCGAGCTCGGCGTCTTCCCGTCCTGGCTCGACGCGGTAGCGCAGACCGGCTGGGGTGAGCCATTCGAAGACGCCGGGTGCGAGCTGGGTGAGCCGGAAGCCGCCGTCGGTCTTGATCGCGTGGTCGCGCGGGCACAGCGGCGCCAGGTTGTCGCGGGAGGTGGTCCCGCCGTCGCGTCCGAACTCGACGGTGTGGTCGAGGTCGCAGCTGTCGGCCGGGGTGCTGCACCCGGGCCGCACGCAGGCGCCGTCGCGCGCGCGCACGTGCTCGGCGAGGTCGGCCGGTGGTCGGTATCGGGTGCGCCCGACGTCCAGGACGGCGTCGGTGACCGGGTCGGTGACGATGCGCCTCCAGGTCCCACCCCGGGCGAGCGCCTGGGCGACCTCCGCGGTGATCGGCCCGTAGCCAGCAAGTTCGGCGGGCTCACCGCCCGTCCCGAGGAGGCTCGAGAACGGGATCGTCACGCGGATCTGGGCCCGGGGGCGGGAGGGGCGTCGCGATCGCGCTCCCGCGGCAGCGGCCCCTGAACAGACATCCGCTGCTGCCCGGCCCTTGACGCGAAGGTCACCGGCGACGGCTACGGCGACGGCCACGTCTCGTGCACCTCCCTCGTCGCTCAGCTCCCCCACGGTGAGGTCGACGAGGACGTCGGCTCGGAGCTGGTCGAGGGTGCGGGGGTCGCCAGCGGCGCGGGCCGAGCGGGCCAGGTGGTCGATGCCTGCGTCGAGGCGGACGGCGTCCTGGGCGGGCAGGACTGCTGTCACCGAGGCCATCCCGTGCGGGAGGGCCCGTGGCCGGTCGAGGCGCCGACCTCGGGCCGCGGCGAGATGCCGCCGGTGCGCCCCCTCAGGGTCGAGGGAGATCAGGGCCCGCTCGACGTCACGCCCCAGCTGGGTGCACGTGCGGCGTCGAGCGCGCGGGAGCACGGCGTCCTGGACGTCGAGGGCGAGGGGGACCGGCGCCTCGTCGAGGGCTCGGACGAGGACCCTGGCCCGAGCCAGGTCGATCTCGCCGCACTCGAGGGCCGCGCCGGCGGGCGCGAGGGCTCCGTCAAAGGCACGACCGTCCCGCACCAGCGCACGGGCGGCGAGCCGGGAGCACCCGAGCCGCATCGCGAGCTCCTCCCCCGCGACGTTGAGCTCGCTGACGGTGCCCGCGGAGTCCGGCCACACGGGGTTCATGGACGGCCGGTCCGCGAGCCGCGCAGCAGCACGTGCCGCACCGGCCGACGCCCAGGCCACCAGCCGTTGCCATGCCGCGACCTCTTCGACGAGGGCCGCGTCGTCGTACTCGGTGTCCGCTGTCGGCGCGTCTGGGTGGCCGGATGCCAGCACGTCCGCACGGTCTCCCAGAACGGGCAGGTGGCCGAGCTGGTCGAGGAGCGCGGCGAGGGCTGGGCCGGGGAGCATCGCGGCCAGGGCCTCGGCGGAACCCGCACCACTGCCCAGGCTCGGGACTCCGTCCTCGATCGCCGGTGCGGGAGCCGTGCGCCTGCGCTCCTGCGCAAGCCGCGGAGCGCTCGCTCGACTCGCGGATCCGCCCGTAGGCGACCGCCGCTCCCCAGCACCCTCGTCGAACATGTGTTCGATTATAGTGAAGGGCACTGACACTCGGACGGCGCTCCGCTCGGGTCAGCGCGCGCCCGTGTGACGGGGGCGTGCGACGATCGGCAGATGCCTCTGCGTCGCCGTCGGTCTGGCCCCGCCGACTCGCCCCTGGGCCCGGCCGGGCAGGCCACCGCACCCGGCCAGGCCGCGACGTACGGGCAGGCCACCCCGACCGACCC
>NZ_JALPKN010000293.1 GCF_023630195.1 Actinotalea sp. C106
CGCCCCCCGCAACGCCGCGCCTCCCGGCGGGCAGGGCGACCGGGCCGTTGGGGAAGCGGTTGACCTCGTGCAGCTCGACCCGCTGCTCACCGGCCTCGCCGAGCACCCGCCCCACGACCACCCGGCCGCTGGACGCCCCGAGGTCGACCGCCGCGAACGTACCCATGCCACCCCCCTACCGCAGGAAGGCCGCGGCCACGCCCGAGTCGACCGGGACGTGCAGGCCCGTGGTCTGGACGAGGTCGGGGCCGGTCAGCGCGAAGACCGCCGCGGCGACGTGCTCGGGGAGCACCTCACGCTTGAGCAGGGTCCGCTGGGCGTAGTAGGCACCCAGCTCCTCCTCGGGCACGCCGTAGGTCGCGGCGCGCTGCGCGCCCCAGCCGCCCGCGAAGATCCCCGAGCCGCGCACCACGCCGTCGGGGTTGACTCCGTTGACGCGGATGCCGTGGGCCCCGAGCTCGGCCGCGAGGAGCCGGACCTGGTGGGCCTGGTCGGCCTTCGTCGCCGAGTAGGCGATGTTGTTGGGCCCGGCGAACAGGGAGTTCTTCGAGGCGATGTAGACGATGTCCCCGCCGAGCTTCTGGGCGATCATCGCGCGGGCCGCCTCACGCGCCACGAGGAAGGACCCACGGGCCATGACGTCGTGCTGCAGGTCCCAGTCCTTGGCGGTGGTCTCGAGCAGCGGCTTGGAGATCGACAGGCCGGCGTTGTTGACCACGAGGTCCAGGCCTCCGAAGGCCAGCACCGCGGCGTCGATCATCGCGCTCACGGCGGCCTCGTCGGTCACGTCGGCGTGGACGGCGACGGCCTTGTCCGGCCCGCCCAGCTGAGCGGCGACCTCCTCGGCACCCTCCATGTTCATGTCGGCGACGACCACGCAGGCCCCCTCGGCCGCGAGGCGCTCGGCGATGGCCTTGCCGATCCCCGAGCCGGCCCCCGTCACCAGCGCGACGCGGGTGGCCAGGGGCTTGGGGGCGGGCATCCGCTGGAGCTTGGCCTCCTCGAGGGCCCAGTACTCGATGCGGAACTTCTCAGCCTCGTCGATCGGTGCGTAGGTGCTGATCGCCTCGGCCCCGCGCATCACGTTGATCGCGTTGAGGTAGAACTCCGACGCGACGCGGGCGGTCTGCTTGTCCTTGCCGAAGGAGAACATGCCGACCCCGGGCACCAGCACGATCGCCGGGTCCGCCCCGCGCATGGGCGGGGAGTCGGGGGTCTTGTTGCGGTCGTAGTAGCCCGCGTAGTCCTCGCGGTAGGCCGCGTGCAGCTCGGCGAGCCGCTCGACGACGGCCTCGACGTCGGCGTCCGCAGGCAGGTCGACCACGAGCGGCTTGACCTTGGTCCGCAGGAAGTGGTCCGGGCAGGAGGTCCCGAGCTCGGCCAGACGGCCCAGGCTCTCGCGGGCCAGGAAGTCCAGGACGACGTCGTCCTCGGTGAAGTGCCCGACCTGCGGCTTGTCGGCGCTCGCGATCCCGCGGATGGTCGGGGCGAGAGCGGCGGCCTTGGCGCTGCGCTCCTCGGCGCTCAGGGCCTCGCGACCCGGGACGACGTCGCCGAAGGGGTGCTTGCCCTCGGCCGCGAGGGCATCGGTGCGCTCGGCGATGAAGGCCTCCGCGGTGCGGATGATGTCCAGGGAGCGCTGCTCGGCCTCGTCGCTCGTGCTGCCCCAGGCGGTGATGCCGTGCCCGCCGAGGATGCAGCCGATGGCCTGCGGGTTGGCCTTCTTGATCTCGGCGATGTCCAGGCCCAGCTGGAACCCGGGGCGGCGCCACGGCACCCACACCACACGGTCGCCGAAGCACTCGCGCGTGAGGGCCTCGCCGTCGGCCGCGGTGGCGATCGCGATGCCCGAGTCGGGGTGCAGGTGGTCCACGTGGGGCGCGTCGACCAGGCCGTGCATCGCGGTGTCGATGCTCGGGGCCGCGCCGCCCTTGCCGTGCAGGCAGTAGTCGAAGGCCGCGACCATCTCGTCCTCGCGGTCGACCCCGGGGTACACGTCCACCAGGGCGCGCATGCGGTCCAGGCGCAGCACAGCCAGGTTCTTCTCCGTCAGGGTGCCCAGGTCACCACCCGAGCCCTTGACCCAGAGCAGCTCGACGGGCTGGCCGGTGACCGGGTCGGTCTCGGTGCCCTTGGCCGAGGTGTTGCCCCCGGCGTAGTTGGTGTTCCGCGGGTCCTGGCCGAGTCGGTTGGACCGCCCGACTAGGTCCGCCGCGGCCGGGTTGGTGGCAGATGTCGCGCTCTGCTGAGTCATCGGTTCAGGCTCCCCATCCGGCCTGCGCGCCACCGACGCGCTCAGCCTTGATCTTCTCGGCGTAGCCCGAGGCGGCGTAGGCAGCCATCGGGTCGGCGTCCAGGCCCTGGGACTCGCGCAGCTCGACGAGCAGGGGGCGGACGTCGGTGTTGTAGGCATCCATGAGCAGGCCGTTCGCTCCCAGCACGTCCCCGGACTGCTGGGCCGCGTGCAGGGCGTCGGCGTCCACGAGGAGCGCCTTGGCGGTGGCCTCCTGGACGTTCATGACCGAGCGGATCTGCCCCGGGATCTTGGGCTCGATGTTGTGGCACTGGTCGAGCATGAAGTTGACCCCCGAGTCAGGGGCCAGAGCACCGGAGCTGACGATCTCGTGCATGATCCGGAACAGCTGGAACGGGTCCGCCGAGCCGACCATGAGGTCGTCGTCGGCGTAGAACCGCGAGTTGAAGTCGAAGGCCCCCAGGCGCCCGGCGCGCAGCAGCTGGGCGACGATGAACTCGATGTTGGTGCCCGGCGCGTGGTGGCCGGTGTCCAGGACCACCATGGCCTGCTCGCCCAGGGCCAGGCAGTGCAGCAGCGAGGTGCCCCAGTCCGGCACGTCCATCGAGTAGAAGGCCGGCTCGAAGAACTTGTACTCGAGGATGATCCGGTGCTCGGGGTCCAGGCCCGCGTAGACCTCGGCGAGCCCCTCGGCGAGGCGGTCCTGGCGGGCCCGCAGGTTGTCCTGGCCCGGGTAGTTGAGGCCGTCGGGCAGCCAGATCTTGAGGTCGGTGGACCCGGTCGCGCGCATCACGTCGATGCACTCGAGGTGGTGGGCCACGGCCTTGGCGCGGACGCGGGCGTCGGGGTGCGTGAGTGACCCGAGCATGTAGTCGTCGTCCTGGAAGAGGTTGGAGTTGATCGCCCCGATGCTCACGCCCTGCTCGGCGGCGTGCGCCGAGAGCGTGGCGTAGTCGTCGGTCTTGTCCCACGGGATGTGCAGGGAGACCCGGGGGGCGACACCGGTGTACCGGTGCACCTGGGCGGCGTCGGCCACCTTCTCGAACGGGTCCCGCGGCACGCCCTCCTGGGCGAAGACCTTGAACCTGGTGCCCGAGTTGCCGAAGGCCCAGCTGGGCAGCTCGATCGTCTGCTGTGCGAGCGCCCCCAGCGCCGCTGCTCGTCGGTCTGCGGTACCCGACGTCGTCGTCCCCGTGCTCACGTTGTTGTCCCTCACATCACCCTTGGTTGACGTCCCACGGCACTGTGAAACGTTTCAGACCGCACGCTACCCCCGCCCCAGAACCCCGGTCAACACTCGCCCACCCAGCACCGACCCCTCCCCCACCTCCCCCGCGTCCCGCCTCCCCCGTTTCCCGCCTCCCCCGCCGTCGAGATGTCACTCCTTGCCGCTACGCCCCGGAAACCAACAGCCAAGAAGTGACATCTCGACGGGCGCGGCGGACGCGGCGGGGTGGGCGGGGGGGCGGGCGGAGCAGGCGCGGGCGCAGCGGGGCGCGGGGGGCA
>NZ_JALPKN010000294.1 GCF_023630195.1 Actinotalea sp. C106
GACGCTGCGCGCGCACCGGGTTGCGCAGGCCGCGGTGGATCCCGGCCGCGACGTCGAAGACCGCGCGGGCCGCGTCCGGGTCCTCGACGACCACCACGAACTCGTCACCACCGAGCCGTGCGGCCGTGCCCCGCCCGCCGGTCGCTGCCCGCAGCACCCCAGCGACGTGGACCAGCACGTCGTCCCCCGCAGGGTGGCCGTACCTGTCGTTGATCTGCTTGAACTCGTCCAGGTCGATGACCAGGACCGCGACCCTGCCGTCCGCCCCGGGCCGGTCGATCGCCGCCTGGAGCACCTCCTGCATGAGCGAACGGTTCGCGAGCCCGGTCAGGGGGTCGTGCATGGCGCGGTGGGCGAGCATCTCGGCCTTCATGCGTGACTCCGTGGTGTCGCGGACCTGCGCGACGAAGTGGTCGGGCTCGCCCTCCGTGAGCCGGACCAGGACCACGTCCAGGACCACCCAGACGGTCTGCCCGTCGGCACGCAGGTAACGCTTCTCGAGGCTGAGGCGCGACTGCTGCCCCGCCAGGAGGCCGTGCACCCCGGCCCGCTCGGCGGCGCGGTCGTCCGGGTGGGACAGGGCCGACAGGTCCCGGCCGACCAGGGCCTCGGGGCGTGCCCCCAGCAGGCTCGCGAAGGCCGCGTTGACCCTGGTCAGGCGCCACTGCGTGTCGATGAGGACCATGCCGATCGGCGCGTACTCCATCGCGGCCTGGAACTGCTGCTCGGACCGCGCCTGGGCCGCGAGCGCCTCGCGGCGCCCGCTGATGTCGGCCAGCCAGGTGGTGAGCTCCTGGCCACCGTCGAGGGTGGGGACCGCCCGGGTCCAGACCTGGACCCAACGCTGCGGGCCGCCCCCGACCGGCTCGACGGCGAGCACCACGCCCTCCCCCCAGGCCTCGGATCGTCGCGCGAAGACGGCCGCTGGGGCGACCTCCTGACCGGTCTCGCTCCGCCACCGGACGGGGAGCTCGGTCACCGCACGCCCCACGAGGGCCTGGGTGGTCGCCCCGAGGAGGGCGGCAGCCGCCTCGTTGGCCTCGAGGACCGTCCCGCCCGCCCCGTGCAGGACGACCCCGTCCCGCCCTGAGGCCATGACCCCGGCCAGCCGCCGCGAGACGGCGGTGGCCGCCGACGCAGCCGTCTGCCTGGTCATGGCGAGCTCGCGCCGGCTGCGCGCGAGGAGCAGGGCGAGAGCCACCAGAGCCACCCCCAGGGCCGCCAGGGCGGCGACGAGGGGACTCAGGGGGCTGACGGCGCCCATCGCTGCCCGTCGGGCTCGTCCTCGAGCTCGGGGGCCACGTCCGTCTCCGCTCCCGGCTGACCCCGCAGCATCGCCAGGGTGCCCGGGAGGTCGTCGGGCTGCACGAGCACGTCGCGGGCCTTCGAGCCCTCCGAGGGCCCGACGATCTCGCGGGACTCGAGCAGGTCCATGAGACGACCGGCCTTGGCGAACCCGACGCGGAGCTTGCGCTGCAGCATCGACGTCGAGCCGAACTGCGTGGTCACGACGAGCTCGGCCGCCTGGAGCAGCAGGTCGAGGTCGTCGCCGATGTCCTCGTCCACCTGCTTCTTGGGCGCCGTGACGGTGACGTCCTCACGGTAGGTGGGCTTGAGCTGGGTCTTGACGTGGTCGACGACGGCGTGGATCTCGCTCTCGGTGACCCAGGCCCCCTGCACCCGGATCGGCTTGGCCGCCCCCATGGGCAGGAAGAGGGCGTCCCCTTGCCCGATGAGCTTCTCGGCGCCCGGCTGGTCCAGGACCACGCGGGAGTCGGTCAGCGAAGAGGTCGCGAAGGCCAGGCGCGAGGGCACGTTCGCCTTGATCAGGCCGGTCACGACGTCGACGCTCGGGCGCTGCGTGGCGAGCACCAGGTGGATCCCGGCAGCCCGCGCGAGCTGGGTGATGCGCTGGATCGAGGCCTCGACGTCACGCGGGGCGACCATCATGAGGTCGGCGAGCTCGTCGACGATCACCAGCAGGTAGGGGTACGGGGCGATCTTGCGCTCGCTGCCGGGCAACGGCTTGACCTTGCCCGAGCGCACACCGACGTTGAAGTCGTCGATGTGCTTGTACCCGAACAGGGCGAGGTCGTCGTAGCGCGACTCCATCTCCCGCACCACCCACTCGAGGGCCTCGGCGGCCTTCTTGGGGTTGGTGATGATGGGGGTGATCAGGTGCGGGATCCCCTCGTACAGGGTGAGCTCGACCCGCTTGGGGTCGACCAGGATCATCCGCACCTCGTCGGGGGTCGAGCGCATCAGGATTGACGTGATCATCGAGTTGACGAAGCTCGACTTGCCGGCCCCCGTGGCTCCCGCGACGAGCAGGTGGGGCATCTTGGCCAGGTTCGCCACGACGTAGCCGCCCTCGACGTCCTTGCCTACGCCCATGACCATCGGGTGCTCGGTGCGCCGGGCGGCCGAGGAGCGCAGCACGTCCCCGAGGGAGACGGTCTCGCGATCGGCGTTGGGGATCTCGATGCCGATCGCGGACTTCCCCGGGATCGGCGAGAGGATGCGCACGTCCGCGCTCGCCACCGCGTAGGAGATGTTCCTGCTCAGGGCCGTGACCCGCTCGACCTTCACCCCGGGGCCGAGCTCTAGCTCGTACCGCGTGACGGTCGGGCCACGGCTGAACCCGGTCACCGTGGCGTCGACGCCGAACTGCTCGAGCACGGTCGTCAGGGCCTCGACGACCCGGTCGTTGGCGGCCGAGCGCACCTTGTGCGGCATGCCCTTGGCCAGGGCCGCCTCCGGGGGCAGGGTGTAGACGACGTCGCCGTCGAGCATCGGCTGCTCGCCGCGGGGCATGGCACTCGTCGGCGGGGGAAGAAGATCGGGCGAGGTCACGACCGCCGTCACCGGCTCGGCGGGCTCCTCCTCGGCCGCCTGCGCCTCGAGGACGGTCGTCTCCTCCTCGGCGGCGGGGTCGGCCGGGGCGGTCAGGGCCGCAGTCTCGAAGGCCTCGTCCCCGGCGAGCTGCCCGAGCTCGACGGTCTCCTCGACCTCCGGGGTCCGGCGGCGCGACAACCGGGGCACCCGGCGCTCCCGCCCGGCCTTGGCCGACTGCTGCTCGGCGAGGGTCGGCATGCGCGAGAGGTCGTCCTCGTCGGCCTGCTGCTCGTCCTCCTGGCGCCCGCCCGTGAGCCGCTCGTAGAGGGCGCGCAGGCGGGGGCCGATCTGGTGCACCGGGGTCGCCGTGACGACGAGGATGCCGAAGAAGCCGAGCAGGACCATCAGCGGGAGTGCCACCCAGGCGGTGACCAGGTGCTCGAGCGGTGTGGCGAGGAGGTATCCGAGCACACCACCGGCGGACCGGACCGGGGCGAAGCCGTCCGAGGGCGAGGGCAGGTCCCCAGCCAGGTGCACGATCCCGCACACCGACAGCAGCACGGCCGAGAGGCCGATCCCCATCCGCCCGTTCGCCTCGACCCGCTCGGGGTGACGCATCAGCCGCACCGCGGCCAGGAGCAGCAGGATCGGCACGACGACGCCGACCACGCCGAAGGTCCCGGCGACCACGGCATGCACCGCGTCCCCCGCGCTGCCCGAGAGCCCCCACCACTCCCGCGCAGCCACCACCACGGCGAGGCCCAGCAGGAAGAAGGCGAGCCCGTCGCGCCGGTGCGCCGGGTCGAGGTCACGTGCGCCGCGCCCGAGCCGACGAGCCGTACCGCCGACGACGTGGGCGCCTCCCATCCAGGCGCCGCGCATCATGCGGACCCGCAGCCCCCGCCGTGTAAGTCGG
>NZ_JALPKN010000295.1 GCF_023630195.1 Actinotalea sp. C106
CGGCGCGCCGAGCTCGCGCATCACGCGCAGCACCGCCCCCACCCCGGTCGACAGCTGCGCGAGCTCGTCCAGGGTGAGCCGGTCGAGCAGAGCGACCTCGAAGGCGTCCGGGCCCAGGACCGTGACGCGGACCGCACGGGCTCCGGCTGCCGTCGCCGAGACCAGCCGGACCCGGCCGTCCTCGGCATGGGACCGTCGCGCCGCCATGCCGGTCGCGACCAGCCGGTCCACGAGGCCCGAGACCGTCGCGGCCGTGATCCCGAGCACACCTGCGAGGTCGCTCGAGGTCCGCTCGCCGTCGAGCACGAGCACCGCCAGCGCGCGGAGCTGCTGGGCGGTCAGGCGGCTCTGGGCGAGCTGCTCGAGCCGTCGACCGACGAGCAGGTCCGCGAGGTCCTCCTGGTGGGCCAGCACCTGCTCGACGTGGCGTCGCCGCTCTCCGTCCTGCGCGTTCGGGTGGGCCGTCACCCGAGGAGGCTATCGCCGCCCGGGTGGGGTCCGTCGCCCCTCCGACGAGCGACGAACTGCTTCGGGTTAGGCTAAGGATCCGCGACGGCGCAGTCGCCCCCCACCCGACCCGTCCCTTGCGGAGGACCTGTGTACCGCCTCGCCCGTCTGTCCCTGGGCCACCGTGCCGTGACGGCCCTCGTGACCGTCGCGGTCGCCGTCCTCGGGGTGCTCAGCCTCGGCTCGCTCAAGCAGGAGCTCATCCCTTCGGTCCAGCTCCCCGCCGCCGCGGTGGTCGCGGTGTACCCCGGGTCCTCCCCCGAGGTCGTCGAGGACCAGGTGAGCGCGCCGCTCGAGAATGCCGTGCGGGGGGTGCGCGGCGTCGACGAGGTCGCCTCGACCTCCTCGACGAACCTCTCGGTGACGAGCGTCACGTTCGACTTCGGCACCGACATGGACCTCGCCGCACAGCAGCTGCGCACCGCCGTCGACCGCCTCGCAGGCAGTCTCCCGGGGGACGTCCAGCCCGAGGTGGTCACCGGGTCCATCGACGACCTCCCGGTGGTGCAGCTCGCGGTCGCCGGGGGCACCGACTCGGCCGACCTCGCCGCCACGGTCGAGGACCTCCTGACCCCGCGCCTCGAGGAGATCGCCGACGTGCGGGAGGTGACCGTGAGCGGAGCCGCCGAGCGCGAGATCACCCTGGAGGTCGACCTCCCGACCCTCGTCGCCGCGGGGCTCGGGCCGGACGCCGTGCTCAGCGTCCTCGAGGACAACGGCATCACCCTGCCCGCCGGGACGGTCACCGAGGGCTCGCAGGCCTACTCCGTCGAGGTCGGGTCGCCCGTGACGAGCCTCGAGGAGCTCACCGCACTCCCGCTGCGGGGCGAGCAGGGCAACGTGCTCCCGCTCGGCGACGTCGTCGAGGTGACCGACGGCCAGGCCGCCGAGACGTCCCTCTCACGGCTCGACGGCGCCCCGGCCCTCGCGGTCGCGATCACCAAGACCCCCGAGGGAAACACCGTCGACGTGTCCCACGAGGTCCAGGAGGCGGTGAACGACGTCGCCGGCTCCCTCGACGCCGCGCAGGTCGAGGTGGCTGTGGTCTTCGACCAGGCGCCGTTCATCGAGGAGTCGATCGAGAACCTGGCGACCGAGGGCGCCCTCGGGCTCGTCTTCGCCGTGCTCGTCATCCTGCTCTTCCTGGCCTCGCTCCGCTCGACCCTCGTCTCGGCGATCTCGATCCCCCTGTCCCTCCTCGTGGCCTTCACGCTGATGCAGGTCACCGGGTACACCCTCAACCTGCTGACCCTGAGCGCCCTCACCGTGGCGATCGGGCGCGTCGTCGACGACTCGATCGTGGTCATCGAGAACATCAAGCGGCACCTGTCCTACGGCGAGGCCAAGGGCGAGGCCGTGCTGGGGGCCGTGCGCGAGGTCGGCGGGGCGATCACCTCCTCGACCGTCGCCACGGTGGCGGTCTTCGTCCCGATCGGCCTGGTCGGCGGCGTCGTCGGTGAGCTCTTCCGTCCCTTCGCGATGACCGTCGCGATCGCCATGGGCGCTTCCCTCTTCGTCGCGCTCACGATCGTCCCGGTCCTGGCCTTCTGGTTCATCCGGGCCCCCCACGACGTGGACGAGGACGCCGCACAGGCCCGCCGCACCGAGGCCGAGGCCAAGGAACGCCGCGGGCTGTGGCAGCGCGCCTACGTCCCCACCCTGGCCGCGAGCCTGCGGCACCCGGGGCTCACCGTCCTGGCCGCGGTCGTCCTGCTCGGCGGCACCCTGGCCCTGGTCCCCCGTCTCGAGACGAACCTGCTCGGGGACAGCGGCCAGGACACCCTGACGGTGACCCAGCAGTTCGAGCCCGGGACCTCGCTCGAGGCGCAGGACTCCGCCTCTCGCACCGTCGAGGAGGCCCTGCTCGGGATGCCCGAGGTCGCCACGGTCCAGACGACGGTGGGGTCGGACAGCTCGACCGCCGCCTTCACCGGAGGTGGCGGTCAGCCTGAGGCATCCTTCTCCCTGACCCTCGCCGAGGACGTCGACGGCGTGACGGGTCAGGACGCGGTGCGCGTCGCCGTCCAGGACCTTCTGGCCGGCCCCGCCACCGCGCTCACGGTCTCGGGCGCCGACGCCGCCTTCGGCAGCTCGACGGTCGACCTGGTCGTCACCGCGGAGGACCTCGATGCGCTCACCGAGGCCGCGCAGCGGACCGCAGAGGCCGCCGCCGAGGTCGACGGGGCCCTCGCTGTGGCCAACAACCTCGCGAGCGACCAGCAGATCGTCGACGTGACCGTCGACCGTGCAGCAGCAGCGGCCGCGGGCCTCACCGAGACCGCCGTCGCCGGCACGGTCTCCTCCCTCATGTCGCCGTCCTCGATCGGGTCGATCGACCTCGGCGAGGGACCGGTCACGGTCCGCGCCGTGCTCGGCGAGGCACCGGCCACCGTCGCCGAGCTGGAGACCGTGCCACTCCCCGGCCCCCAGGGCCCGGTGCTCCTCGCGCAGGTCGCGAGCATCGAGCTGGTCGAGGTCCCCTCCGCGATCACCCGCGTGGACGGTGCTCGGTCGGCGACGGTGGCGGTCACCCCCGAGGGGCAGGACATCGGCACGCTCTCCGCCGACCTCACCGCCGTCGTCTCGGACCTCGACCTGCCGGCCGGGGCCGAGGTGGCGATCGGCGGTGTCGCCTCGGACCAGGAGGAGGCGTTCGCCGACCTGGGCCTGGCCCTGCTGCTGGCCGTGATCATCGTCTACGTGGTCATGGTCGCGACCTTCAACAGCCTGGTGCAGCCCCTGATCCTGCTGGTCTCGGTGCCCCTCGCCTCGACCGGTGCCCTGGTGGCCCTTCTCGTCACCGGCACACCGCTGGGTGTGCCGGCGCTGATCGGCCTGCTCATGCTCGTCGGCGTGGTCGTCTCGAACGCGATCGTGCTGATCGACCTGGTCAACCAGTACCGCGCACGGGGCCGGAGCCTGCACGAGGCCGTGACCGAGGGCTCCCGCAAGCGGCTGCGTCCCGTGGTCATGACCGCCGCCGCCACGATCTTCGCCCTGGTGCCCATGGCCCTCGGGGTCACCGGTGGCGGGGCCTTCATCTCCCAGCCGTTGGCCCTGGTGGTCATCGGCGGGCTGATCAGCTCGACGGCGCTGACCCTGCTGGTGGTTCCCGTCCTCTACACGCTGTACGAGGGGCGCCGGGAGCGGGGCCGGGAGAGCCGCGCCCGGCGGGGGCGGCGGGGGCGCGCAGCCGCCGAGGCCTGAGGGC
>NZ_JALPKN010000296.1 GCF_023630195.1 Actinotalea sp. C106
GCCAGGTCGGGGTCGGCGGCGTGCTCGGCCAGCCTCCCGGGCGAGGGGGCGGTCCGGCGCACGGTGATCGCGCCGTCGACAGGGAGCAGCGGCTCGGCGACGACGTCGTGGGTCAGGAGCTGGGCGGTGGCCAGCCCGCAGGCGTACGGCAGCTCGGGCAGGGCAGCGGCGAGGGCCACCCCGGCCGCGAGGCCCACCGAAGACTCGAGGGCTGAGGACACCACCACGGGCAGCCCCACCTGCTCGGCGAGCTCGAGGCAGGCACGCACCCCGCCGAGGGGCTGCACCTTGAGCACCACGAGGTCCGCAGCCTCGGCCCGCACCACCGCGAGCGGGTCCGCAGCCCGGCGGATCGACTCGTCGGCCGCGACCAGGACGGAGGTCCGACGACGGACGGTCGCGAGGTCCTCGACGCTCGCGCAGGGCTGCTCGACGTACTCGAGCCCGCCCGCGGCCCGGTCGAGGACCTGCAGCCGCGCGATCGCGGTCTCGACGTCCCAGGCGCCGTTGGCGTCGATCCGGATCCGCCCGCCGGGCCCCAGGGCATCACGCACGGCCTCGAGACGCTCGACCTCCTCGTCGACCCCCTGCCCGGGCTCGGCGACCTTGACCTTGGCGGTACGGCAGCCGGCCGAGCGGTCGACCACGGCCCGCGCCGTGGCGCCGTCGACGGCGGGCACCGTGACGTTGACCGGGACCCGGTCACGCAGCGCCGCCGGCCAGCCCACGTCGGCGGCCTCCCGTGCCGAGCGCCACCAGGCCAGGGCCTCGGCGTCGTCGTACTCCCAGAACGGGGAGAACTCCCCCCAGCCGGCCTCCCCCTCGATCAGGACGCCGTCGCGCGCCGTCAGGCCGCGGAACCGGGTGCGCAGACCGACCCGGTAGACGTGCAGCGCACGGCCCGCCCGGGCGGAGCGCGCACCGGGGGGCGCGAGGTCGCTCACCCGGCCACCGCACCGACGGGCTGCGTGGGCTGAGCCGGCTCGGCCCCGAAGACGTGCAGCCCCACGATCCCGGCGACGATGAGCACCAGGGAGAGGATCTTGCCGACGCTCACCACCTCGCCGAGGACCGCCATGCCGACCGTCGCCGTCACCGCCGCGCCGATGCCGGTCCACACCGCGTACGCCACCCCGACGGGCAGGGTGCGCAGGGCCCAGCCCAGCCCGAGCATGCTGAAGGTCAGCAGCACCACGAAGGCCGCCGAGGGCCACGGCCGCGTGAACCCCTCGGAGGCCTTGAGGCTCAGGGCCCACCCGGCCTCGAGCACACCCGACACGATCAGCACGGCCCAGGCCACGGCACACCTCCGGCGTCGGGCGGTCCCTCCGGCCGACGGGACGACCGTAGCCGCTGGCTAGGGTGGCGGCATGAGCGCACTGCCCGAGGTCTCGGCCACCTTCGACCCCACCGCCTGGCGCGAGGTCGAGGGCTTCGAGGGACTGACCGACCTGACCTACCACCGCGGCGTCCGACGCGCCGAGGACGGCCAGCGCGACCTCCCGGTGGTGCGCGTGGCCTTCGACCGGCCCGAGGTCCGCAACGCCTTCCGGCCGCACACGGTCGACGAGCTGTACCGTGTCCTGGACCACGCCCGCATGAGCTCGGACGTCGGCACGGTCCTGCTCGCCGGGAACGGCCCGAGCCCCAAGGACGGCGGCTGGGCCTTCTGCTCGGGCGGGGACCAGCGCATCCGCGGACGCGACGGCTACCGCTACACCGACTCCCCCGACGGGGTCGGGGCCGACCGGATCGACCCCGCGCGGGCCGGGCGGCTGCACGTCCTGGAGGTGCAGCGGCTCATCCGCACCATGCCCAAGGTGGTCATCGCCGTGGTGGACGGCTGGGCCGCGGGCGGGGGGCACTCCCTGCACGTCGTGGCCGACCTCTCGGTCGCCTGCCGCCAGCACGGCCGCTTCAAGCAGACCGACGCCGACGTCGGCTCCTTCGACGGCGGCTACGGCTCGGCGTACCTGGCACGGCAGGTCGGGCAGAAGCGCGCCCGGGAGATCTTCTTCCTGGCCCGCGAGTACTCGGCCGAGGACGCCGAGCGCTGGGGGGCGGTCAACGAGGTGGCCGACCACGAGGACCTCGAGGCCCTGGCCGTCGAGTACGCCCTGACCATCGCCGGCAAGTCGCCTCAGGCGGTGCGGATGCTGAAGTTCGCCTTCAACCTCCCGGACGACGGGCTCATGGGCCAGCAGGTCTTCGCCGGGGAGGCGACCCGCCTGGCGTACATGACCGACGAGGCCGTCGAGGGACGCGACGCCTTCCTCGAGCGCCGGGCCCCCGACTGGTCGGGCTTCCCGTACCACTTCTGACGGGTCGGCCCGGTGCGGCTCACGCGTCGCTCAGACCCCGCTCAGGTGCTGCTGAGCAGCCAGACCCCGAGGTCGACCATGTCCCGCAGGGCGAGGGCCCCGACCCACAGGGTGCCGAAGAGGAGCGCGACCGCGACCGCCACCGGCACGGCCGTGCGCAACCGGTCACGGGTGATCTGGTCGGTTCGGGCGCGGTCGTCGTGGACGGGGCCGGGAGCGGTGATCTGAGCCATGGCACGAGCCTGTCGCGCGGACCACGTGCCGCGGATCCACCTCACGGCTCGACCCTGGGCCCCGCTGCTCCCCCGCAGGTCTCATCCCGGAGGGCCGCCCTCATCCCCTGGTCGTACCCGGGGGGTCCGGGTATCCCCTGGGCGCTGGCGTCAGCCGACGGTCAGCGAGCCCTTGCCCTCGGGGATGAGCTCGACCCACGTGTTGCCCGGGGCGAGCAGCAACGGGTCGCCGTCGGCGTCGAGCAGCTCGAGGGGCGCGTCGATCGCCTCCTTGCTCCACGTGCCCTCGACCGTGCTGCCGCCGGTGGCCAGGACCGCGGGCCCCTCCCCGACGAGGTCGTAGGTGGGGACCGCCGCGCCGCCCTGGGCCCCGTACGGGGAGTTCGGGTGCGGGGCCGTGATCGCGACGACGTTGACGGCGCTGAGCCGGTCCCCGCTCGTGGCGACCGAGGCGACCGTGCCCTCCGACCGCTGCCAGGTGCCGGCGCCCCCGTCCCAGGCCCACGAGGGGCTCGCCTGGGCGGACAGCCGCAGGCTCAGGGTGGTGGCCGCCGAGCCGTCGACCACCGCGCTCGCCTTCTCGGCGCTGCGGGCGAAGGCGAACTGCTGCTCGGGGGAGGCCGCGTGATCGGCGTCGGCAGTCGCCATGAAGGTCTCGACCGAGCCGTACACGTTGTGCGGGGCCGAGCGGCCGCTCACACGGAACATGCCCCCGGTGCCCTCGTCGTGGCTCAAGGACTGGAGACCGCTCGACTGCACCTCGGCGAGGATGCCCGGCTGGCCGCCCGAGTACGCGATGAGGCCGTCGAGAGGCGCGAGGATCAGCGGGTCCATGGGACGGACCGACCGGATCGGCCCGACCTCCTCGGGCACCTGCGAGTGGAAGACGGCGACCAGGCGCGAGACCTCGAACTCGACGATCGTCTCCCACACCACGTCGGCCTGGTCCAGGCCGGACTGCGGGCGAGCCGTGGCGGTGTTCTCGACCTTGACCGCCACGGCGGGCCGCTCGGGCACCTCGTCGACCTCGACCCCGGTCAGGGGCCAGACGATCGGCACGTCCGGCGCGGGAGGGGTGGCCCGGGACGGGTCGACCGTCGGCGTCATCGTGACCGGGGCCGGGGCCTCGGGGGCCGGGGCGGAGCAGGCCGCGAGCCCGACCAC
>NZ_JALPKN010000297.1 GCF_023630195.1 Actinotalea sp. C106
GCCGTCCTGGCTGGTGCCGAGCAGGTCGCCCATGCAGCCGCACGAGCCCCGTGCGCCGACGACCGCGCGGTCGGGGACGGCGGGGCCGGCCGGCGCCGGACTGTCGTCCATCGCGCCCAGGAGCAGGCGCCCCGCGAGCGCGCCCACGGCGTCGAAGCGCTGGCTCACGCTCGAGAGGCTCGGTACCGCGAAGACCCCGGCCTCGATGTTGTCGAAGCCGATGACGGCGACGTCCTCGGGGACGTGCAGCCCGCTGTCGCCCAGGGCGTCGAGCACGCCCAGGGCGGTCCGGTCGGTCGCGACCACGAGGGCGGTCGGGCGCTGGTCCGCGCGAAGGGCGGCGACCTCGAGCCCGGCCCGGTACCCGCTCTGCTCGTCGTGGTCGCCGGGGTCGACCACGGCGGCCGGGACGGGGGCGAGGCCGTGCTGCGCGAGGGTGGCGACGAAGGCGCGGTGCCGTTCGCGCAGGTCCTCCTGGACCGTGCCCCCGACGAAGCCCACGCGGCGGTGACCGTGGGCGAGCAGGTGCTCGACGGCGGCGGCGGTCCCGCCCTGGTTGTCGGGCAGGGCCACGGGGACGTCCATCCCCGCGACGCGGTGGCTCGCCAGGACCACCGGCAGGCCCGCAGCGGCGAGCGCTCGCAGGTGCTCGGCGTTGGCCGAGATCGAGACCGCGACGACCCCGGCGAGCATGTCCCGGGCGACGGGGATGTCGAAGGTGGGGATCCGCTCGACGACGTCGGCGCTGTCCCCGGGGTCGAGGGTCTGGACCACCACCAGGCGTGCCCCGGCCGCGGCCAGCTCCTCGTTCAGCCCGGCGAGGAGCTCGCCGAAGTAGAAGCCGCTCGTGCTGCGCGCGAAGGCGAGCACGGTCGGCGGCGCTGCCATGGTTCCTCCTCGGCGGGCGGACCCGTCAGTGGGCCCTTACCCGGTCATCGACATCCTCGGCCTCGAGTTGAGGAGCCAGGGCCAGCGGGCTGCCCAGCAGGGCCCCCGCCTCGGCCGCGGGCAGGGCCTTGGCGTAGAGCCAGCCCTGGGCGTTCGCGCAGCCCATCGTGGTGAGGCGCTCGGCCTGGGCGAGGGTCTCGACCTGCTCGGCGATGACCTCGAGCCCGAGCACGCGCCCCAGGTAGAGGATCACCTCGACGAGGTCGGCCGTGCGGTCGGTCTCGGTCAGCTCCCGGACGAAGGACCCGTCGATCTTGAGGGCGTCGACCGGCAGGGCGCGCAGGGCGCTGAGCGAGGACTGGCCCGTGCCGAAGTCGTCGATGTGGAGCCGCACCCCCGTGGCGTGCAGCGCCTCCATGACGCGCAGGGCAGCGCCCTCGTCCCGCATGATCACCGTCTCGGTGATCTCGAGCACCAGGCTCTCGGCGGGGACCTCGTGCTCGGCCAGGGCCCGGGTCACGGTCTGGACGAGGTCCGGGGCCCAGAACTCGCGGTGCGAGAGGTTGACCGAGACGGTCACCGGCCCCGCGTACTTGCTGCGCCAGACGGCGACCTGGCGGCACACCTCGTCGATCAGCCAGCGACCGAGCTCGACGATCGTCGAGCTGTCGACCATGTCCGGCAGGAAGGCCCCGGGGCCCAGGAGGCCGCGGCTCGGGTGCTCCCACCGGACGAGCGCCTCGAAGTGCGCGAGGGCCGAGCCGTCGAGGGCCACGATCGGCTGGTAGTGCACGACGAACTGCCGCTCGACGAGGGCGGCACGCAGGTCGCTGTGCAGGCGCAGGCGTCCGGAGGCCGCGGTGTGCATCTCGGGGTCGAAGACGCTCGCGGTGCCACGCTCGGTCCCCTTGGCGTGGTACATCGCGGTGTCGGAGTCGCGCAGCACGTCCTCGGCGTCGACGTACTCGAGCTCGGAGGTCGTGATCCCGATGCTCGCGGAGACGGACACCTCGTGGTCGCCCAGCACGATCGGGGCCGCCACCCGCTCCTGGATGCGCTCGGCGATGACGAGCACCTCCTCGGGGGCGGGGTCCGAGAGCAGGATGGCGAACTCGTCCCCCCCGAAGCGCGCCGCGGTGTCGACCTCACGGAGCTCGACGGTCAGCCGCCTGGCGATCTCGCACAGCAGGTCGTCACCGACGAGGTGACCGAGGGAGTCGTTGACGAGCTTGAACCCGTCCAGGTCGAGGAACAGGACCGCGAACCGGGCGTCGGGACGGCGGGTCCGCCGCGCCACGGCCAGGCCCAGGCGGTCCAGGAAGAGCCGCCGGTTGGGCAGGCCGGTGACCGGGTCGTACAGGGCCCCCTGCCGCAGCTGCTCCTCGAGCTCCTTGCGGGTGTGGATGTCCGCCAGGGAGCCGACCAGCCGCTCGACCGGCCCGTCGTCGGGCCCCTCGCCCAGGAAGCGGGTGAGGACCCAGCGGTAGCTGCCGTCCCCCTGCCGGACGCGGTACTCGAGCTCGACCGGCGCGCCCCGCAGCGACATCGCCGTCGACACCGCGTCCTGCAGCGCGTCGCGGTCATCGGGGTGGGCCAGGGCCGTGAAGGCCTCGACCCCGGCCGGGTCCTGCGGCTGGCCGAGGAGGTCTCGGCAGCGGTCGGACAGGTGGACGGTGTCCCCGGCGAGCTCGACCTCCCACAACCCGTCGTTGGCGGCCTTGGCCGCGAGGGCGTAGCGGCGCTCGCTGGTGTGCACCTTGCGCTGAAGGTCCGACTGGTCCAGGGCCGAGGCGAGCAGGGCTGCCCAGTGGTGGAAGGTCTCCTGCGCCGAGTCGGTGTCGATCTCGGCGACGACCGCGAGCAGGCCCCAGGCCTTCTCCCGGGTGCGCACCGGCACGACGAAGCACATGGTGCGGTCGGCCGGGTCGCTCGTCGCCACCAGCGAGGGCGGGGGGAACTGGGTGACCGTCGTCGTGGTCCCGACGAGGTCGCCGAGGACGCCGGCCGGGTCGTGCGAGCCGACCACCGTGAGGGACTCGTGGTGGTCGTCGTCCCAGAGGGCGAGCACGCCCCCCGAGATGTGCGTGCCGGCCAGCCAGGACAGGTCGCGCGGGTCCGAGCCGACCGCGCCGAGCAGGCCCGCGTCGAGGCCGAACTGCTCGGCGAGCTTGCGCTCGACCGCGGTCGCCCGGGCCAGGAAGGCCTCGGCCTGCAGGTTGCGCAGGGTCGCCGACACCGAGCTGCCGGCCCCCTGGGGGGTGGTCGCCGCCAGGTGCTCGACCAGCACGCGCGCCAGGCTCCGCACCGCTGCCGGTCGCGGCGCCACGGTCCGGACGGAGCGGGTCAGGCCCTCGATCTCGTAGGCGGTGAGCGGGGCCTCGGCCAGGGCCTCGACCTCGGCCACGAGCTTCTCGACCTCGGCGGTGAGCCCGGCGTCGCGGGTGCGGTTGCCCGTCGAGAGCATCCGCACGAGCCGTCGCGCGGTCTGGGACCGGTCGGCCACAGGTGGGCCGGCGGTCGCCGCGCACCCGCACGAGCCACGCACCACGAAGCGGCCTGGGGCCACGTGAGGCACGGCGGGCACGTGGGCCCCCGAGGCCTGGGCCAGGGCCAGGCTCGCCGCGAGGGCGCCCACCTCGTCGAAGGGCTGGTCCACCGTGGTCAGCGGCGGGGAGGCGTAGGGCGCGCCCTCGATGTTGTCGTAGGCCGCGACGGCGATGTCGTCGGGCACGGTGACCCCCGCGGCGGCCAGGCGGCCCACCAGGCCCACGGCCCAGCGGTCGGTCGCGACCATGAGCCCGGTCGGCCGCACCAAGGCGGATC
>NZ_JALPKN010000298.1 GCF_023630195.1 Actinotalea sp. C106
GGGCCGCGAGGACCAGCGCGGCGCCGTCGGCCACGGCGCGGGCGGCGAAGTCGTGCCCGTCGACGTGGTCGCCCTCGAGTGCGACGAAGAGGCACCCCAGCGCGACCTTGCGCGAGTCGGTCACGACCGGCCCGGTCACGGTCCGGTCGGGGTCGCCGACGACGCGGCCCCCCGTCATGGTGGCCACCTCGGCGGCGGTCAGGTCGATCACGCGGGCGTCTCCGGGGTCGAGGGGGTGCTGGTCGCGGCGAGGAAGGCGTCGCGGTCGTTGTACCTGTGGAACACGCCGCCGATCTCCTGCGTGGGCTCGTGGCCCTTGCCGGTGACGATCACCGTATCGGCCTGCTCGGCGAGGGCCACCGCAGCCCGGACGGCCTCGACCCGTGGCGCGACCTCGTGCACGTCCTCGCCCCCGGGGCGCACCGCACGGACCCCGTCGAGGATCGCCGCACGGATGGTCTCCGGGGGCTCCGAGCGTGGGTTCTCGTCGGTCACGAGCAGCACGTCGGCGAGCCGGGCGGCGATCTCCCCCATCATGGGTCGCTTGCCCCGGTCCCGGTCACCGTCGGAGCCGAAGACGATCACCAGGCGCCCGGGCGTGATGGGGCGCACCGCCTCGAGCGCGAGGGTGAGGGCGTCAGGCGTGTGGGCGTAGTCGACGAGGCACAGCGGCAGTCCACCGCCCCGCTCGACGACCCTCTCCATGCGGCCCGGGATCGCGCGCGCCGACCCCACGGCGGCGGCAGCGGCCTCGAGGGGCACCCCGGCGCGGTGGGCCAGGACCACGGCCAGCGCGGCGTTCGACACGTTGACCAACCCGGGCAACGGGCTGGCGGCCTCGACGGCGACGCCCCCGGGGCCGGCCAGGGTGAAGGTCGAGCCCACGCCGTCGAGGCCGACCGTCGCATCCTCCACCCGCCAGTCGGCCTCGGCGTACCCCGCGCCCGCGGCACGGGTGGCGACGGTCTCGACCGGGATCCGCGCCTCGCTCGCGAGCCGGACGCCCCAGTCGTCGTCGACGCACACGACCCCGCGTCGGGCCTGCTCCGGAGCGAAGAGCCGTGCCTTGTCCCGGAAGTAGCCCTCCATGTCCCCGTGGAAGTCGAGGTGGTCACGCTGGAGGTTGGTGAACCCGACGACGTCGAACACGAGGCCTGCCGTGCGGTGCAGGGCGAGGGCGTGCGAGGACACCTCCATCGAGCAGGCCGTCGTGCCGCGTTCGCGCATGAGGGCGAAGAGGCCGTGCAGCACCGGGGACTCGACGGTCGTGCGCGGGCTCTCGATGGACTGGTCGCCGACCCGCAGCTCGACGGTCCCGATGACGGCGGTGCGCTCATGGACAGCCGCCAGCGCGGCGTCGACGAAGTAGGAGGTCGTCGTCTTGCCGTTGGTCCCCGTGAGGCCGACGACCGTGAGTGCCGCCGCAGGGTGGCCGTAGAGCCATGCCGAGACGTCACCGAGACGGGCACGGGGGTCCGGGGTCACGAGGGCGGGCACGGTGACCTCGGCGTCGCGGAGCAGGGCGAGCCCCGCGACGTCGGTCAGCACCGCGACGGCCCCGGCCTCGACGGCGGCTGCCGCGTAGGCCGCCCCGTGGGCGTGCTGGCCGGGCAGCCCGGCGAAGAGGTCACCGGGCTGGACGTCGGCGGACCCCACGGCCACACCCGTGACCAGGGGGTCGGCGAGGTCGACGGGACTGGTGGTCACCTCGGCGCGCTCGAGCTCGGGGCCGAAGGCCCGGGCGAGGTCGCTGAGGTGACGTGCGGGGCGATGCTCTGGGCGCATCCGACCTTGGGGGGACGTCACGGGGCGAATCTACCGTCCGGTCGCAGCGGCACGCGCCGTCACTCGTAGGTGGTCGGGTACAGGTCGGCGGCCCCCGTGCTGGGCGGGACGCCGAGGTAGCGGAGCGCGTAGCCGGTGACCTCGGAGAAGACCGGTGCGGCGACCTCACCGCCGTAGATCGAGGTCTTCGGGTCGTACAGGGCGACGTTGACGGCCAGCACCGGGTCGTCCGCCGGGGCGATGCCGATGAACGAGGCCACGTGCTTGATCACGCCGTTGCCCTCGAAGGCCTGGGCCGTACCCGTCTTGCCCGCGACGCGGTACCCGGGGATCGCGGCGGCGGCCCCGGTGCCGTCCGCCACGGCGCTCTCGAGCATCCGCACGATCGTGTCGGCCGTCTCCTCGCTGACCACCCGCTCGGGCTCGGCCAGCTCGGCAGAGCGCTGGGTACCGTCCTCGTCCACCGTGCCCTTGACCAGGTGGGGCTGCTCCCGGACCCCGCCGTTCGCGAGGGTCGCGAAGACCTGGGTCGACTGGAGGGTGGTGGCGCCGAGCCCCTGGCCGAAGAGCACGGCGTACTGCGTGCGCCCGTCCCAGCGGTCGGCGTCGTGCAGGATGCCCGCGGACTCCCCCGGCAGCCCTACCCCGGTGAGCTCGCCGAAGCCGAACTTGCTCAGGTAGTCATGGCGCACCTGGGTCGGCAGGTTCTGACCGACCATGACCGTCCCGGTGTTGGAGGACTCGGCGAGCACGCCGGTGAGGGTGAGGTTGAGGTCCTCGTGCTCGTGCGAGTCCTTGAACTGCTGACCGTTGGACGTCGTGTACTGGTACGGGACGACGTACTCCGAGGTGGGCGTCGCGAGACCGGCGTCCAGCGCAGCCGCCATCGTCACCACCTTGGCGGTCGAGCCGGGCTCGTAGACCGTCCAGGAGGACCTGCTGCCACGGTCTGCGGTCGCCGTCGCCCCAGGGTCGTTGGGGTCGACCGCGTTGGAGTCGGCCAGCACGAGGATCGCACCGGTGGCGACGTCGATGATCTGGACGGCACCCCACTCGGCCCCGCTGGCAGCGACCTGCTCGTCGATCGCCTCCTGGGCGACGTACTGCAGGTCACGCATGAGGGTGAGCTGCAGGTCCTCGCCCGGGACGGCGGGTTCGAGGCCCTGCTCACCGGTGGGGATCCGCTGCCCGCGTGCCCCGCGCTCGTACGTCTGGGAGCCGGGCTCCCCGGTCAGCAGCTCGTTGTAGATCTGCTCGAGGCCTGCCTGGCCGTACCCCTCGGCCCCCACGAAGCCGAGCACGTTGCCCGCCGTCGTCCCGGCCGGGTAGTAGCGCTCGCTCGCCTGCTTGCCCGCGACCCCTGGCACCTCCTGCTCGAGGACCTTCTCGTACACGTCAGGGGCCACGCCCTTGGTGAGATACACGAACTGGCGCTTGTCGTCGGGGTCCTCGGGGCCCCACAGCACCGGGGCCAGCTCCGCCGCGTCGAGGTCGAGCAGCCGGGCGAGGGCCCCGGCTGCCTCGCTGAGGTCGGCCGGGTCCAGGTTCTCGCTGAGGTGCACCTGGTCGACGAAGATGTCGTAGCGCACCACCGAGGTCGCCAGGACCTCGCCCCGGCTGTCGACGATGTCGCCGCGCTCGGCCTGGATGGCCACCGTCGTCAGGCGCTGGTCGAAGGCCTCGGCGGCCACGGTGCTGGCTTCGATCACCTGGACCTGGACGAGCCTGACGACCAGGGCCAGCAGCGCGATGACCACGACCGAGAGCAGCACGGCCTGCCGGCGGGAGGTGTTGACCGGCGGGGGCGCGATGACGGCCGCCGCCCGCGGCACGGCACGTGCGGGATCGGGACCGCCCCGGACCGGGACGCGGCGCCTTGCCGGGGCATCCGTGCTCGGGCGAGGCCGGGGAGCCGGGTC
>NZ_JALPKN010000299.1 GCF_023630195.1 Actinotalea sp. C106
GGCGCGGGGCCCGCCGAGCGCAGGTCGGCGAGGGTGGCCTCGGCCAGGGGGAGCCGGGCCTGCGGGACCGCGAGGGTCGCGCGGAGGAAGGGCGTACGCATCGAGACCTTGGCCTCGGACTTGGCCTTCCGCAGGGTCGCCAGCGCACGGCCGGCGACCTCGAGGTGCGCCGGGTCGGTCCCCGCAGCGGCCTCACGCAGCAGGTCGCTCGTCGGCCACGGAGCGCGGTGCACCGAGCCCTCGCGCCACCAGGACCAGACCTCCTCGGTCGCGAAGGGCAGCACCGGGGCCAGCAGGCGCAGCAGCGTGTCCAGGGCCATGGCCAGGGCCGCCCGTGCCGAGGTGGTCGCGACCGTCGGGGACGCGTCGCCGCTGCCGTAGGCGCGGTCCTTGACCAGCTCGAGGTAGTCGTCGCAGAAGGTCCAGAAGAAGGTCTCGGTCAGCTCGAGTGCCCGCGTGTGGTCGTAGGCCTCGTACGCCGCCGTGGCCTTGTCGACCACCTCGGCGAGCCCGGCGAGCATCGCGCGGTCGAGGGGCTCGACGACGGCCGAGGGCTCGGGGCTGCCGGCCTCGGCCGCCCCGAAGCCGAGGGCGAACTTGCTCGCGTTGAGCACCTTGATCGCGAGCCGTCGACCGATCTTCATCTGGCCGACCTCGAAGGCGGCGTCGGTGCCCAGGCGGGCCGAGGCGGCCCAGTACCGGACGGCGTCCGAGCCGTGGTCCTCGAGCAGGCCCATGGGGGTCACCACGTTGCCCTTGGACTTGGACATCTTCTTGCGGTCGGGGTCCAGGATCCAGCCCGAGATCGCCGCGTGCTTCCAGGGCAGGGAGCCGTGCTCGAGGTGGGACCGCACCACCGTCGAGAAGAGCCAGGTGCGGATGATGTCCTGGCCCTGGGGGCGCAGGTCCATCGGGAACACGCGCTCGAAGAGGTCAGGGTCGTGCTCCCAGCCACCGGCGATCTGCGGGCTGAGGGAGGAGGTCGCCCAGGTGTCCATGACGTCCGCCTCACCCACGAAGCCGCCGGGCTCGCCACGCTGATCGGCGGTGTAGCCCGCCGGGACGTCGCTGCTCGGGTCGACGGGCAGCACGGCCTCGTCGGGGACGATCGGGTGCTCGTGGTCGATCTCGCCGTCGGCGTCGATCGGGTACCACAGCGGGATCGAGACGCCGAAGAACCGCTGCCGCGAGATCAGCCAGTCGCCGTTCAGGCCGCCGACCCAGTTCTCGTAGCGCACCCGCATGAAGTCGGGGTGGAAGGCCAGCTCCTGACCGCGTCCGAGGAGGGCCTCGCGCAGGCCCGCGCCAGCGCCCTCGGAGCGCCCGCCGTTGCGCACGTACCACTGCCGCGAGGTCACGATCTCGAGGGGCTTGTCGCCCTTCTCGAAGAAGTTGGCCATGCGCTGGGTGGGTGTGGGCTCGCCGTCGAGGTCCCCGCTCGCGCGCAGGGCGTCGACCACGGCCGTCCGCGCCGAGAACGTCGTCTTGCCGGCCATCTCCGCGTAGTGGGCGCGGCCGGCCTCCGAGGCGATCCACTCGGGGGTCTCGCGCACGAGCCGGCCGTCGCGGCTGAGCACCGAGCGGGTCGGCAGCTGCAGCTCGCGCCACCACTGGACGTCGGTCAGGTCGCCGAAGGTGCAGCACATCGCGATGCCCGCGCCCTTGTCGGGCTCGGCCATGGGGTGGGCCAGGACGGGCACCTCGACGTCGAAGAGCGGGGAGCGCACGGTGGTGCCGAACAGGTGCTGGTAGCGCTCGTCGTCGGGGTGGGCGATGAGCGCCACGACCGCGGGGACGAGCTCGGGCCGGGTGGTCTCGATGTGGACGGGCTCGCCGCCGTCGGGGCGGTGGAAGGCCACCCGGTGGAAGTGCCCCGGGTACTCGCGCGCCTCGAGCTCGGCCTGCGCGACCGCCGTCTGGAAGGTCACGTCCCACAGGCCGGGGGCCTCGGCCTGGTAGGCCTCGCCGCGGGCGAGGTTGCGCAGGAAGGCCTTCTGGGCGACCGCCCGGGAGCGGGCGTCGATGGTCTGGTAGTGGTGCGTCCAGTCGACCGACAGGCCCAGGCGCCGCCACAGGGCCTCGAACTGCTGCTCGTCCTCGACCGTGAGGCGCTCGCACAGCTCGACGAAGTTGCGGCGGCTGATCGGGACCTGGTCGGCGGCCTTGATGCTCTTGCCCTCGCCACCCTCGTGGGGCGGCACGTAGCCGGGCTGGTAGGGCAGCGTCGGGTCGCACCGCACGCCGTAGTAGTTCTGCACCCGACGCTCGGTGGGCAGGCCGTTGTCGTCCCACCCCATGGGGTAGAAGACCTCCTTGCCACGCATCCGCTGGAAGCGCGCGACGAGGTCGGTGTGGGTGTAGGAGAACACGTGCCCCACGTGCAGCGAGCCCGAGACGGTCGGGGGCGGGGTGTCGATCGAGTAGACCTCGTCGCGGGTGCGCGTGCGGTCGAAGGAGTAGGTGCCCTGCTCCTGCCAGGCGCCGCCCCACCGCTCCTCGAGCCCCTCGAGGCTCACCTTGTCCGGTACCCGGGACGACGGCGTGGACGTCGGGGTGCTGGCGGTGGTGGGGTGCTGGTCGCTCATGGTCGCCGATTCTCCCAGAACCCCGCGCACGCTGCGGCCACGTCCCATGGTCCTCTGCCACGCCTCGTTCCCGTTGCCTCGGTCCCGCCGCCGGGGCGGACCGTGGAGCCCGCCCCTGAGCAGGACCTGAGCGTGGCCCGCGCGGGACCAGGGGCGTCTCGGGGGGATCCCTGATGCCCGGGGGCCACGGTCCTCGGCCAGGATGGGGACGACAGCACGATCACAGGGACGGGAAGCACATGCGCGCACTGGTGGACACCTCGGGTGAGGGGCAGATCGCCTCGGCCCGGGGCCTGGTCAAGACCTACGGCAAGGGCGAGGCGGCGGTGCGGGCCCTGGACGGTGTCGACGTCGACTTCGCACGCGGCGAGCTCACGGCGATCATGGGGCCCTCGGGCTCGGGCAAGTCGACCCTGATGCACTGCATGGCCGGGCTCGACACCCCGACCGCGGGCACCGTCATGGTCGACGGCGAGGACGTCGGCCGGATGAGCCAGCGGCGCCTGACCCGGCTGCGACGCACCCGTCTGGGCTTCGTGTTCCAGGCCTTCAACCTGATCCCGACCCTGACCGCCGAGGAGAACATCACCCTGCCCCTCGACATCGCCCGCGGGACCCTCGACCGGACGTGGTTCGACACGGTCGTGGACGCGGTGGGCCTGCGGGACCGGTTGGGCCACCGGCCCAGCGAGCTCTCGGGCGGGCAGCAGCAGCGGGTGGCCTGCGCGCGCGCCCTCGTGTCCCGGCCGGCGGTGGTCTTCGCCGACGAGCCCACCGGCAACCTCGACTCGCGCTCCTCGGGCGAGGTGCTGGGCTTCCTGCGCCGCTCGGTGGACGAGCTCGGCCAGTCGGTGGTCATGGTCACCCACGACCCGACGGCGGCCTCCTACGCGCACCGGGTGCTGTTCCTGGCCGACGGCCGCCTGGTGGGCGAGCTCGAGCAGCCCACGACCGAGACCGTGCTCGACGCCCTGCGCGACCTGGGGGCGGGCCGCGACGCGGCCGACCAGGACGCCCCCCTCGCGGGAGC
>NZ_JALPKN010000029.1 GCF_023630195.1 Actinotalea sp. C106
GCTGCTTCCCCCGCGCGACGCCCTCGAGAGCGGCCTGGGCGCGGGAGCGGGCGTCGCGCGGGGGAAGCAGCCGGCGGCCGTGGATGGTGCCCGACATCACGACCTCGGCCGCGGTGGAGGGCACGCCGGTGGCGGCCGTGGTCCGCTGGGGGACGTAGCCGATGCGGTCCCAGGGCACCGACCGCCCGAGGGCCTTGCCGAGCAGCTCGACGGTCCCGCGCTCGTGCGGGACGACTCCCACCAGGGCGCGGATCAACGTCGACTTGCCCGACCCGTTGGCCCCGAGGAGGCCGACGACCTCACCGTGGTCCACGGTGAGGTCGATCCCGTGCAGGATCGTCAAGCCGCCGAGGCTCACGCGCAGGCCGCGGGCGAGGACGGCTGGGGTCATGCGCAGCCGAGGCCCGTGCGCAGGGCCTCGAGGTTGTTCTCCATGGCCCCACGGTAATCCGTCGCCTCGTCGGCCTGGCTCTCGACCGGGTCGAGGACGTCCGTGTCGATCCCGAGGTCTGCTGCCAGGGTCTCAGCCACCTTCGGGTTGACCAGGCTCTCGGTGAAGATCGTCGTCACGCCGTGCTCCTCGACCACGGCGCGGATCTCGCGCAGGCGGGCCGGGGAGGGCTCTGACTCGGGGTCGAGGCCCGAGATGCCGACCTGCTCGAGGTCGTAGCGCTCGGCCAGGAACCCGTACGCCTCGTGGGCCGCGACGATCACGGTGCGGTCGCACTGGGAGAGTCCCTCGGCCAGCTCGGTGTCGAGCGCACTCAGGTCGCTCTCGAGGGCGTCGGCCCGCTCGGCGAACTCGTCCGCGAGCTCGGGCCGGGCCTCACCCAGCAGCACCGCGAGGTCCTGGCCGACGGCAGCGAGGAGGGTCGGGTCGAGCCAGAAGTGCGGGTCCTCGCCGTGAGCGTGGTCGTGGTCGTGGTCGTCCGCCTCGGCGTCGACCTCCTCGTCGGCGTGGACCTCGTCGTCCTCATGGCCGTGATCGTCGTCCTCGTGGCCGTGCTCGTCCTCGGCATGGGCCTGGTCGTCCTCGTGGGCCTCGTCCTCGTCGTGCTCGTCCTGAGCGTGCTCCTCGTCCTCGACGTGCTCGTCACCGGCCTCCATGTGGGCGGCGACCGCCTCGGTGGTGGCGGCGTCGAGGACCAGCGCGGGCTCGCGGGCCGCGATCGCCTCGTCCACCGAGGGCTGGAAGCCCCCGAGGTAGGCCACCACGTCCGCGTCGCCGATCTCGCGGACCTGCCGGGGAGACAGCTCGAGGTCGTGCGGGTCGATCCCGGGCGGGGTCGCGCTGAGCACCTCGACCGCGTCGCCGCCGATCTGCTCGGCCACGTACTGGAGCGGGTAGAAGGAGGCGAGCACCGTGAGGGTCGCGTCCTCGTCCTGCGCAGCAGGCTCCTGGGTGCTGCCCCCGCACGCGGTGAGGGCGAGGGTGCCGGCCACCGCGGCGCCGAGGACGGTGGTACGGCGGCCGTGGACGGATCGCCGAGCGGGGTGGGGCAGGGAGGATCGACGCTGGGGGGGCATGAGGATCATTCTCAGGACTTGTGATAACCGTTGTCAAACGCCAGGGATGCGGTCGCGGGTAGCCTGACCTGATGCCTGCGCGCCTCGGCGTGCCAGGAGTCCCGTCCGCACGAGCCACGTGCGGACCCGCCGACACCAGGAGTGATCCCGTGGCCGCCAGCTCGTCCCGCCTCGATGCCGTGACCAACCTCGCCAAGCGCCGGGGGTTCGTGTTCCCGTCGGGGGAGATCTACGGCGGAACCCGCTCGGCCTGGGACTACGGCCCCCTGGGCGTCGAGCTCAAGGAGAACATCAAGCGTCAGTGGTGGCGCTCGATGGTGACCAGCCGTGACGACATCGTCGGCCTGGACTCCTCGGTGATCCTGCCGCGCCAGGTCTGGGTGGCCTCGGGCCACGTGGGGGTGTTCACCGACCCGCTCACCGAGTGCCTCAGCTGTCACAAGCGGTTCCGTGAGGACCAGATGCTCGAGGAGTTCGAGGAGAAGAAGGGCCGCGTCCCGGAGAACGGCCTCGGGGACATCGCGTGCCCCAACTGCGGCACCCGCGGGCAGTGGACCGAGCCCCGCGACTTCAACATGATGCTCAAGACGCACCTCGGCCCCGTCGAGGACGAGTCGGGTCTGCACTACCTGCGCCCCGAGACGGCCCAGGGCATCTTCGTGAACTTCGCCAACGTCATGACGACCGCGCGCCGCAAGCCGCCCTTCGGCATCGGGCAGATCGGCAAGTCCTTCCGCAACGAGATCACCCCGGGCAACTTCATCTTCCGTACCCGCGAGTTCGAGCAGATGGAGATGGAGTTCTTCGTCGAGCCCGGGACCGACGCGGAGTGGCACCAGTACTGGATCGATGCGCGCACGGACTGGTACGTCGACCTCGGGCTGTCGCGGGACAACCTGCGCCTCTACGAGCACCCGGCCGAGAAGCTCTCGCACTACTCGACCCGCACCGTCGACATCGAGTACCGCTTCGGCTTCACCGGCAGCGAGTGGGGCGAGCTCGAGGGCGTCGCCAACCGCACCGACTTCGACCTCAAGACCCACAGCGAGCACTCGGGGCAGGACCTGTCCTACTTCGACCAGGCCAAGAACGAGCGCTGGGTCCCGTACGTCATCGAGCCGGCAGCCGGTCTGACCCGCTCGCTCATGGCCTTCCTGTGCGAGGCCTACGCCGAGGACGAGGCGCCCAACGCCAAGGGTGGGGTGGACAAGCGCACCGTGCTGCGCCTGGACCCCCGGCTGGCTCCGGTCAAGGCCGCGGTGCTGCCCCTCTCGCGGCACGAGGACCTGTCACCCGTGGCCCGCAACCTCGCGGCTGAGCTGCGCAAGGCGTGGAACGTGGACTTCGACGACGCGGGGGCCATCGGGCGGCGCTACCGACGTCAGGACGAGATCGGCACGCCCTACTGCGTGACGGTCGACTTCGACAGCCTCGAGGACCAGGCCGTGACCATCCGCTCGCGGGACACCATGTCCCAGGAGCGGGTCGCCCTGGACCAGGTCGCCGCCTACCTGGGTGCGCGGCTGCTCGGCGCCTGACCTGAGACGCACGCTCCGGTCCGGGTGAGGGGACGTCGATGAGCCACGGCCACACGCACGGACCCGCTCCCCGGGCGACCCCACGGGTGCGGCTCGTGCTGACCCTCGCCGTGGTCCCTGCCCTGCTCGTGACGGTCCTGGGCCTGGTCCTCCTCTGGCCCGGTGCCCAGGACCGTGTCGACAAGGTGCCCACGGTCGACGAGGAGGGCTCGTACCTGCAGACCGAGGTGCTGCGGGTGCTGCCCGAGGCCGGTCTGCTCGAGGTCGAGGTCGACGGCCTCGAGCTGGCCTACGTCCCCCCCGAGGCGATCGCGGGGGGCATCGCCGCCGGGGACGAGGTCCGCCTGCTGGCCATCGACGCCACCCAGGGCGACGGGGTGCCCTACGTGTACGTCGACCACGTGCGGGACCTGCCCCTGGGGCTCCTGGCCGTGGTCTACGCCGGCCTGGTCGTCCTCGTCGCACGGTGGCGCGGCCTCGCGGCCCTCGTGGGCCTGGCCCTGTCCCTGGCCCTCATCGCGGGGTTCACCCTGCCCGCGCTCCTGGCCGGGTACCCCGCCCTCCTGGTGGGCCTGGTCACGGCGTCGGCGGCCCTCTTCGTCACCCTCTACCTCGCCCACGGGCTGAGCGCCCGGACCACCACGGCGCTCCTGGGCACCCTGCTCGGCCTGGCCCTGACCGCGCTGCTCGCCGGTTGGGCCACGGGGGCCGCCCACCTCACGGGGATGACGGGGGAGGACTCTCTCGTGCTGCCCTCCTACGCCCCCGACATGGACCTGCGCGGCGTGGTGCTGTGCGGCATCATCCTCGCGGGGCTCGGCGTCCTGAACGACGTGACGATCACCCAGGCCTCGGCCGTGTGGGAGCTGCGCACCCTGGCCCCGCACCTGAGCCGGGTCGACCTGTTCCGCCGTGGCATGCGCATCGGCCGCGACCACATCGCCTCGACCGTCTACACGATCGCCTTCGCCTACGTCGGTGCGGCCCTTCCGGTGATGCTCCTGGTCAGCCTGTACGACCAGTCCCTGGCATACACCCTGACCGCGGGAGAGATCGCCGAGGAGGTGGTGCGGACCCTGGTCGGGTCGATCGGCCTGGTGGCCGCGATCCCCCTCACCACGGCCATCGCGGCGGTGGTGGTCAGTGCGGGGCCGGCGCCACGTGTCGATGACCGCCCTGCTCGCCAGGAGCCAGCGCTGCCTGGGTCGTGACGACGAGGGCCGCGATCGCCGTGGTCAGCGGGATGGCCAGGACGAGTCCGATCGACCCGACCAGCGTGCGAGCGATCTCCTCGGCGAACTCCCCGCTGCCGAGGGTCTGAGCGAGGGGCATCTGGTACACCTGCAGCAGCAGGAGGATCGGCAGCGCCGCTCCTGCGTAGGCGAAGGCGATCGTGTAGACGGTCGAGGCGATGTGGTCCCGACCGATGCGCATCCCGCCGGCGAAGAGCTCGCGCCTCGAGGCCGTCGGATCCGCGGCGCGCAGCTCCCACACGGCCGAGGCCTGGGTGATCGTCACGTCGTTGAGCACCCCGAGTCCCGCGAGCACGACGCCGCACAGGAACAGGCCGCGCAGGGCCGTCCCGTCGAGCTGGCCGGTCAGCATCGCGAGCCGGTAGCTCTCCTCGGTCGAGATTCCCGTGAGGTGCGCTGCTCGGGCGGCGATCGCCCCGAGCAGAGCGGTGACCCCGAGCCCCGCCATGGTTCCGAGCAACGCGGTCGTGGTCCTGCGGGAGAAGCCGTGGGCGAGGTAGAGGACGACGAACATGATGGCTGAGGAGCCCACGAGCCCGACCACCAGCGGGTCCCGGCCCTCGAGCAGCGCGGGGAGCATGAAGGTCGCGATGAGGCCGAAGGCGATCGCCAGGCCGACCAGGGCACGGAAGCCGCGCATCCCGGCGACCAGGACCACGACGATCGCGAAGGCCCCGGCCAGGGTCGTCAGGGGCAGGGTGCGCGCGTAGTCGTGCCACGCCCAGACCTCGGGCTCGGTCGTGGTCTCGAGGTACCGGGCCAGGACGATCGTCGTTCCTGGCGGGACCTCGTCGGCGCGCACGGTCGCCGGGGACCACACCTCGACGACCTCGCCCTCGGCCTCGGTGGAGGTGACCACCGCCGTGACGAGGGTGCAGGTCACCTCGCGGGGGATCGAGCCGTCGGGCAGCCGGTCCTCGTTCTCGCCCGCGCAGGCGGTGTCCTCGGCCCGCTCGACGCGCGCGGTCGGGTACTCGGTCTCGACCGCGACGACGCCGGTCTGCGGCGCGGCCCCCGAGGGCCACAGCAGCCCCAGGCCGACCACGGTCGCGACGGCGAGCGGCACCAGGATCGCGGCGAGGACCGCGGTCGTGCGGCGAGAGCGGTCGGCGGGGGGCAGGTGCACGTCCAGGATCATCCACGCCACGACCGTGCTGGTCCAGCGGGGTGGGATGATCCTCGGATGACACCGACGACCTCCTCCGTGCTGCCTGCGCTGCGCATCGGGCCGTTGACCGTCCAGACCCCCGTGGTCCTCGCGCCCATGGCCGGGGTGACCAACCGGGCCTTCCGCCGGCTGTGCCGCGAGCACGGCGCAGGGCTCTACGTCGCCGAGATGGTGACCTCCCGGGCCCTGGTCGAGCGGACCCCCGAGTCGATGCGCATCATCCGTCACGACGAGGACGAGCGGCCGCGCTCGGTCCAGGTCTACGGCGTGGACCCGGCCACCGTGGGTGCCGCGGTGCGGGTGCTGGCCGAGGAGGACCGCGCCGACCACGTCGACCTGAACTTCGGGTGCCCGGTCCCCAAGGTGACCCGCAAGGGCGGCGGCGCCGTGCTGCCGTGGAAGCGGGACCTCTTCGCCGCGATCGTCGGGGCCGCGGTGGACGCGGCCGCCCCGCACGGCGTCCCGGTCACGGTCAAGATGCGCAAGGGGATCGACGAGGACCACCTGACCTATCTCGAGGCCGGCCTCAGGGCCCAGGACGCGGGGGTCGCCGCGGTGGCCCTGCACGCCCGCACGGCCGCCGACTACTACTCGGGGACCGCCGACTGGGAGGCCATCGCCCGCCTCAAGGAGACGGTGATCGACATCCCCGTGCTCGGCAACGGCGACATCTGGTCCGCGGAGGACGCCCTGGCGATGGTCGAGCAGACCGGGTGCGACGGCGTCGTCGTCGGGCGGGGCTGCCAGGGGCGACCGTGGCTCTTCGCCGACCTGGCTGCGGCGTTCCACGGATCCGACGTGCGGGTGCGCCCGGGGATGCGCGAGGTCGCGGCCGCGGTCCGTCGCCACGCCGAGCTCATGGTCGAGGAGTTCGACGACGAGTCGAAGGCCCTGCGCGAGCTGCGCAAGCACATGGCCTGGTACTTCAAGGGCTACGTCGTCGGGGGCGAGCTCCGGGCCCGGTTCGGTCTCGTGGAGAGCCTCACCCACCTCGACGACCTGCTCGCCGAGCTCGACCTCGACCAGCCCTACCCCGGGGCCGGGGCCGAGGGGCAGCGGGGGCGGGCGGGGTCGCCCAAGCGGCCGTCCCTCCCTGAGGGGTGGCTCGACTCCCGCGAGCTGAGCGAGAGCTTCGAGCGCAAGCTGCGTGAGGCCGAGCTGAGCGTCTCGGGAGGCTGAGCCTGCACCCTCCGCCCCTGCGGCTAGCCTCGTGAGCATGACTCCACGGCGCCGCGGACGCGACGACGACGTCGAGGTGCTGCTCGACGCAGGCGGCGAGGAGGCTGCCCTCTCGCCCGATGCCCCGGCGTCGCCGACCGCGCGTCGGCGGCGATGGATCAGCGCGGGGGCGGTCGCAGCGCTCGCGCTCGCGGTCGCCGTGGTCAACGTGGTGGACGTCCGCCGCACCGAGGCCCGGCTCGACGCCCTGCGCGAGCTGCCGGGCGTCCACGCCGGGTTCGACGAACCGCTGCGGGAGGTCTGGCAGGCGCAGGGCCGGGTCGTCACCGAGACCGCCGAGTCCTTCGTGCTCCTCGACGAGGCCACGGGTCGCCTGAGCGCCCTCGACCCGCGCAGCGGTGCCGAGCGGTGGTACGACGAGGGCCCCGGTGAGCCGTGGCGCACAGACTGCACCCCGACCTGGGACGGCTCCGAACCCGCGCTGGTGTGCATGCGCTTCGTCCGGCCGGGGGATCCTGGGGCTGACGGGGGCCCTCGGGCGGACGGGGACGCGAAGGCGGTGCGACTGGTCGCGCTGGATCTCGAGACCGGCGAGACGCTCCAGGAGGCCGTGCTCGACGGCGAGCGCATCGTGCTCCAACCGGTCGAGGAGGACGTCGTGGTCGCCACCGGGACCGAGGAGGGGTACCTCGAGGCGCGACGGTGGCGGCCTGCCACCGGAGAGCTCGTCTGGTCCTACCGGAGCGAGAGCACGGTCCTGGGTCCTGCGGCGTCGAGCGTCCGGTCGGTGTCCAGCGACGCCGAGCACCTCGAGATCCGGGGGAGCCGCACCGTGACGATCTCGATGGAGACCGGCGAGGAGGTCGAGGCCCGCGAGTGGGGAGGGGCAGGGGCGGGCCCGCGCGGGACCTACGAGGTGCCCCTGCCCGGAGGCCGCACCTACCTCTGGCCGGCTCCCGCCTCGCAGGACGGGTCGGGCCCTGAGGGGGTCGTGACGGATGCTGACGGCGAGGAGCTCTACTCCGTTCCCGGGACGGTCGACGCGTCGAGCGTCGACGACGGCAGCGCTGCCGAGGTCCTCCTGGTCCACGCCGTGGAGGACGGCAGCCTCCTCGGCCTGGACCTCGCGACGGGCGAGCAGCTCTGGGAGGCCGCGGGCTCCCGGTGGGCGGTCGTGCGGTTCGACGGGCGGGTCGTCACCTCGGGGATCGGCGCGGACGGCCGTGAGGTCACGGGCGCGATCGACCTGCGGACCGGGGAGGTGCTCTGGGAGGTCGCCGCCGCCGCCTCCACGGTCACGGACGGGCGACGGGTGCTCGCCGTCACCCCAGGCGGCGGTCCACGGGTGACCGCGCTGTCGGTGGTGGACGGGTCCGAGGCCTGGAGCATCCCTCTGCCCCCGGGTTCTGGGTGGATCACCATGGTGGGGGAGGCCGTCGTCGTGCGGACCGACACTGGGCTCGTGGGCCTCGGCTGACCAGTGCGTGACCGCATCCGACTAGCCTCAGGAGCATGACTCCACGGCGTGGCGGAGCGACCGACCAGGTCGACGTCGAGCTCGACCTCGGCCCCGACGGGGAGCAGGACGAGCCCGACAGAGGGCTGTCGCTCACGTCCCGCCGTCGGCGGTGGATCGCGGTCGGGGTCGTCGGGGCTCTTGCCGCCGTCGTCGCTGCGGTGACCCTGGTCGAGACCTGGCGCACCGAGGCGCGGCTCGCCGCCCTGCGGGAGCTGCCGGGGGTGCACGCGGGGCTGGACGAGCCCCTGCGCGAGCTGTGGCAGGCCGACGGGCACCTCCTCGTGCAGAGCGCCGGGGCGGTCGTGGTGCTCGACCTCGAGAGCGGCCAGGCCCGGGGGCTCGACGCCCGCAGCGGCGCAGAGCTGTGGCGTGACGGTGATCCCGGCTACACGGGGTGCCTCGACTCCCGGGGCTTCCAGGACCTGGTCCTGGTCTGCACGAGCTTTGGCGGACCAGGGGGTGCTCCGCTCGGGGGGCCGGCGCTCGAGGCCGACCGGTCGGCGGAGACCGGGTCCGTCCGGCTCGTCTCCCGGGCCCCCCTGACGGGGGAGACGCTCCAGGAGGTGGTGCTCGACGGCGACTGGGTGGCCATGTTCACGGTCGAGGAGGACGTCGTCCTCGCCGTGCGGACGGCCGAGGGCCACCTCGAGGCGCTGCGGTGGCACCCGGCGACCGGGAACGAGGTCTGGTCCTACCGCAGCGTGGACGTCGTCCTGGCCTCGGACTCGACGGCACTTGCCCCGGTGAGCACCGACCCCGAGCAGATGGTGATCGGTGCGGATCGCACGATCGTCCTCTCGCTGGCCACGGGGGAGGAGGCCGAGCGCGCGGAGCTGAGCCCTTCGTGGGGCTTGGAGGACCTGGCCCTGCCCGGAGGGCGGCAGGTCCGCTGGAGCGACGAGCGCTCGGCGGACCGCCCCGAGGGTGTGGTCGTGGACGCCGACGGGACCGAGCTGTACCCGCTGCCCGGGACGCCGTTGTCCTCGGACGTCGATGACGGCAGCGTCGGTGAGGTGCTCCTGGTCAACGGCTTCGACGAGGCGAACCTCCTCGGCGTCGACGTCGCGACGGGGGAGCGTCTCTGGGAGGTCGACCGCACGCTGTGGGGGGTGATGCGCATCGGCGGACGGGCCGTCGCCTCAGGCCCCGACCCGCAGACCGGGACGGAGATGGTGACCGTGCTCGACCTGCGGACCGGCGCCGTGGTGTGGGAGTCCGAGTCCCGTGGCACCGGGGTGACCGACGGCAGGGTCGTGCTCCTCGTGGACGAGTCCGGCCCCAGGTCGAGCCTGGTCGCGCACACCATCGCCGACGGCTACGAGGAGTGGCGCACCCCGCTGCCCGCGGGGTTCTGGTGGACACCTCCGGACGTCGGGGAGGCCGTCGTCTTCGGGAACGAGGCCGGCCTGGTGGGGCTCGGCTGAGTCAGGCCCGCAGCCGAGCCCACACTGTCGTGTCGGCGGGCACCAGCACGGCGTCGTCCTCCGCCAGGGGGAGGTCCTGCGAGGCGTGCAGCAGCTCCAGGTCGGCCGGGAGGCGCAGCGTCCCGGGGCCGAAGTTCGTCACCACGAGCACCTCACGGTTGACGAAGGCCAGCACCGTGCTCTCGGCGTCCGCGGGCAGGCCGTCGACCCATGCGAGGGAGCCGGTGCCCAGCGAGAACTCGCGACGCAGCCTGAGGGCGGAGCGGTACACCTCGTAGGTCGAGCCCGGGGTCCCGCGCTGGACGTCGAGGGCGTAGCGGGCGAAGGAGTCGGGCTGGCTCAGCCACGTCGAGCCCGTCGGCGAGAAGCCGTAGCCGGGCTCCTCGGCGGACCAGGGCAGCGGGACGCGGCAGCCGTCCCGTCCCCGCTCGGTGTGCTCCGAGCGCCACCAGGTCGGGTCCTGGCGTTCGTCGTCGGCCAGGGAGGTGTGCTCGGGCAGGCCGAGCTCCTCGCCCTGGTAGAGGTAGGCCGAGCCAGGCAGCCCCAGCATCAGCAGGGTGGCGGCACGTGCACGGCGCAGGCCGAGCTCCTCGTCGGGCTGCGGGTCGCCCTCGCCGATGCCGTTGGGCTTGGACCCGGGGACCTCCAGGCCGAGCCGGGAGGCGTGCCGCACCACGTCGTGGTTGGACAGCACCCAGGTGGTCGGTGCCCCGACCTCGTCGTTGGCCTCGAGGGAGGCGTTGACCACCGAGCGCAGAGCGCGGGCGTCCCAGAGCGTGGTCAGGAAGGAGAAGTTGAAGGCCTGGTGCATCTCGTCCGGGCGCACGTAGCGCGCGAGCCGGGAGAGGGGTTCGACCCAGGCCTCGGCGACCAGGCAGCGGTCGCCGTCGTACTCGGCCAGGACCTGGTGCCACGAGCGGTAGATCTCGTGGACGCCCTCCTGGTCCCACATCGGGCCCTGGTTCCCCGCCCCGGTCGAGCCGTCCTCCGAGCCGCTGGTGCCCTCGTGGGCGCCGTCGATCATCGAGGAGGTACCGGTCCAGTCGGGCAGGCCCTCGGCCTTGACCATCCCGTGCGCGACGTCCACCCGGAAGCCGTCCACGCCGCGGTCGAGCCAGAAGCGCAGCACCTGCTCGAACTCGGTGCGGACCTCGGGGTTGTCCCAGTCCAGGTCCGGCTGGGTCTCGTCGAACAGGTGCAGGTACCACTGGCCGGGCGAGCCGTCGGGATCGGTGATGCGGGTCCAGGCCGGTCCGCCGAAGACCGAGGTCCAGGTGTTGGGCGGCTCGGCGCCGTCGGGGCCCTTGCCGTCACGGAAGATGTAGCGGGCCCGGTCGGGGCTGCCCGCGGCGGCGGCCAGGGCCTGGCCGAACCACACGTGCTCGGTCGAGGTGTGGTTGGGGACCAGGTCCACGATCACCCGGATGTCCAGGGCGTGGGCCTTGGTGAGCATCTCGTCGAAGTCGTCGAGGGTGCCGAAGAGCGGGTCCACGTCGCGGTAGTCGGCCACGTCGTAGCCCGCGTCGTGCTGGGGGGAGCGGTAGAAGGGCGAGAGCCAGACGGCGTCGACGCCCAGCCGTGCCAGGTGCTTGAGCCGCCCGGTGATGCCGGGGAGGTCGCCGATGCCGTCGCCGCTGGCGTCGGCGAAGGAGCGCGGGTAGATCTGGTAGATGACGGCGCTGCGCCACCACTCGGACGTCCGGGCCGAGGGGGCGTGGACGAGGGTGGTCGTCGTCGAGGTGTCGGCGGGGCTCGCGGGCAGGGCGGAGGGCACGACGCTCCAGTCGGTCGGGGGCGGGTGGTGGTCGGGCAGGTGGTGGAGGCCTGTTCTGCTCGTCGATCAGCGTACGACCGGTACCGGACCGGTCGAGCCGCGGACGATGAGCTCGGGGTGGAAGAGGAGCTCGGTGCGGGGGACCTTCGCACCGTTGATCTCCGAGACGAGGGCGCTCACGGCGGCCCGGCCCATCGGGGCCACCGGCTGGCGCACGGTGGTCAGCGGCGGGTCGGTGAAGGCGATGAGCGGGGAGTCGTCGAAGCCGACCACCGAGAGGTCCTCGGGGACGCGCAGCCCACGGGACCTCGCTGCGCGGATCGCGCCGAGGGCCATGAGGTCCGAGCCGCAGACGATCGCCGTGTGCCCTGAGTCGATCAGCTCGCCGCCGGCCGCCTGGCCGCCCTCGACCGTGAACAGGGTGGTCACGACGTGGTCTGGAGCGTCTGTCTGGCCCAGACGCTCGAGGGCCGCGGTGAAGGCGCCGAGCTTGCGGCGCGCCGGGATGTAGCGGTCCGGCCCGATCGCGAGGCCGATGCTGGTGTGGCCCAGGGAGCTGAGGTGTCGGACGGCGAGGTCGACGGCGACGGCGTCGTCGGTCGAGACCGAGGGGGCGTCGACCCCCTCGGCGAAGCCGTTGACCAGGACGATCGGCAGGCCGCGGCTGTGCAGACGGTGGTAGCGCTCGTGGCTCGCGGCGGTGTCGGCATGGCGGCCCGAGACGAAGACGATGCCGTCGACCCCGTGCTCGATGAGCATCTCGACGTACTCGTCCTCGGTGGTGCCACCCGGGGACTGGGTGCACAGCAGCGGGGTGTAGCCCCGCTCGGAGAGGGTCGACTCGACCGCCTGGGCCAGCGCTGGGAACACGGGGTTGTCGAGCTCGGGCACGATCAGGCCGACCAGGCCCTCGGAGCGTGTGCGCAGCTTCTCGGGTCGGTCGTAGCCCAGGACGTCGAGGGCCGCGAGCACCGCGGTGCGCGTCTGGGTGGCCACCCCGGCTTTTCCGTTGAGCACGCGCGACACGGTCGCGGTGCTGACCCCGGCCTGCTCGGCCAGGTCCTTCAGACGAGTGCGCACGTGCGGCAGCGTAGAGGACATGACACCTCCCTGGGGATGAGATCCGACATCCGCGACGGTCTCACGAAAGCGTTGCCTGAAAGTTACCGCAACGGCTTGCACGGAGGCGAACCGCGCGGTTACGGTCCTCGCCATCAGGGCCGTCGTCGGCCGGACCGACGGCGGCCGAACGAACGAATCTGTAGGGAGACCGACGATGCGACGGAGCATCCCCCTGGTCGCGCTTGCCCTGGGCACCGCGCTGACCCTGACCGCCTGCGGCGGCTCGGCCGAGGAGAACGGCGAGGAGGTCGAGACCCCCGCCGGGACCGAGGGCGAGGCCACCGGCGACGGCGGCACCCTCACCATCTGGGTCGACGAGACCCGTCAGGCGGCGGTCGAGACCGCGGCGGCCGACTTCGAGGCCGAGACCGGCAGCACCGTCGAGACGGTGCTGAAGAACTTCGAGGACATCCGGGCGGACTTCAACGCCCAGGTGCCGACCGGGGAGGGACCCGACATCACCGTGGGTGCCCACGACTGGCTCGGCGAGCTGGCGGCCAACGGCGTGGTCGCCCCGATCGAGCTGGGTGAGAAGGCGAGCGAGTTCGAGACCGTCGCGGTCGAGGCCTTCACCCAGGACGGTCAGGTCTACGGCCTGCCGTACGCGGTCGAGAACATCGCCCTGATCCGCAACACCGCCCTCGCCGAGGAGGCCCCCGCCACCTGGGACGAGGCCATCGCCGCCGGTGAGGCTGCCGGCACCGAGTACCCGATCCTGCTGCAGATGGACGAGACCGGGGACCCGTACTCCGCCTACCCGCTGCAGACCTCCTTCGGGGCGCCGGTCTTCGAGCAGAACGAGGACGGGTCGTACTCGCCCGAGCTCGCCCTGGGCGGGGAGAGCGGCATCGCCTTCGCCGAGTGGCTGGCCGAGCAGGGCTCCGCCGGTTCCCTCGACACGGCGATCACCTACGACGTCGCGGTCGAGGCCTTCGCCAACGGCCAGTCGCCGTTCATCATCGGTGGGCCGTGGATGCTCGAGAGCTTCGCGGACCTCGACCTCGCGATCGACCCGATCCCGGCGCCGGGCACCGAGCCTGCTCAGCCGTTCGTCGGGGTCGCCGGCTTCTACGTGAGCGGCCAGAGCGAGAACACGTTGCTCGCCAACGACTTCCTCGTGAACTACATGGCCACCGAGGAGGCCCAGCTCGCCCTGTACGAGGCCGGGGCGCGTCCGCCGGCCCTGGTCGCCGCGGCCGACTCGGCCTCCTCCGACCCGATCACCGCCGGGTTCCGCGAGGTGGGCGCCGACGCCGTGCCGATGCCCTCGATCCCCGAGATGGGATCGGTCTGGGAGTTCTGGGGCGTGACCGAGGCGGGCATCGTCAGCGGCTCCCTCGAGCCCGTCGCCGGCTGGGAGAAGATGGTCAGCGACATCCAGGGCGCCCTCGACGCGTCCTGAGCGCGACGGGTCGGTGCGGGTCCCGACAGGGACCCGCACCGACCCACGCCGCGATCCTTCCTGCGCCGCCCCCCGGGTAGGCGCGGCCCCCTCACGCGCCGCCGTACACCGCCCCGTGCCACCGCGCACCCCCTGCCCGACCGCACCGCTGCGGTCCCGTGACCCCCGGAGGGCCACCCGATGAGCTCCCACCAACCGCCGACGCTCACCACCCCCGAGCGTCCGTCGGCGGTGCGCCGACCAGGTTCCTCGCACGCGAGCGCCTGGGGTCGCGGCTTCCTCGTCAAGCTCGTGCTGCTCGCGGCCGTCGACGCGCTCGGCGTGTACGGGGTGCTCGCGGCATGGAACGCCGAGTCCCACGGACTCATGGCTGTGCTCCTCGTGCTCCTCGTGGTCGCGAACTGGGTGTACTTCTCCCGCCGGGCACTGCCGCTGAAGTACATCCTGCCCGGGCTGATCTTCCTGCTGGTCTTCCAGATCTTCGTGGTGCTCTACACCGGGTGGGTCGCTTTCACGAACTACGGGGACGGGCACAACTCACCCAAGGGCCAGGCGGTCGAGGCCCTGCTGGTGCAGAACGAGCGGCGCGTCGAGGAGTCGCCCGCCTACCCCCTGACCGTGGTCGCCGACGACGAGGAGCTCGGCTTCGCGATCCTCACCGACTCAGGGCAGGTGCGGGTCGGCACGTCCGAGCAGCCCCTCGAGGACGCCCCCGACGCCGAGGTCGCCGACGGGGTGGTCACGACCGTCCCGGGCTACGAGGTGCTGCCCCGACAGGCCGTCATCGAGCGGCAGGCCGAGGTCACCACCCTGCGTGTCCCGGTCTCCCCGGATCCCGAGGACGGCTCGATCCGGACCCAGGACGCCCGCAGCGGCTACGTCTACCTCTCGGCCCTCGAGTACGACGAGACGGCCGACACGATGACCGACGTCGTGACCGGCACGGTCTACCGCCCCAACGACGACGGTCAGTTCGAGGCCGAGGACGGCAGCACCCTCGGCGTCGGCTGGCGGGTGTTCGTGGGGGTCGACAACTTCGTCACCGCCTTCGCCGACGCGCGCTACGCGACGCCCTTCGTCAAGATCCTCGCCTGGACGGTCGCCTTCGCGGTGCTGTCCGTGGTGACGACCTTCCTGCTCGGGCTGTTCCTGGCGATCACCTTCAACGACCCACGGCTGCACGGCCGCCGGATCTACCGCACGCTGCTGATCCTGCCGTACGCGATTCCCGGGTTCCTCGCGGCCCTGCTGTGGTCCGGGCTGCTCAACCGTCGTTTCGGGTTCATCAACGACGTGCTCCTCGGCGGGGCGGAGATCGGCTGGCTCACGGACCCGACGCTGGCCAAGCTCTCGGTGCTCGGGGTCAACCTCTGGCTGGGCTTCCCGTACATGTTCCTCATCTGCACGGGTGCGCTGCAGTCCATCCCCGGGGATGTGATGGAGGCCGCCCGGATCGACGGGGCCGGCCGCTGGCGCACCTGGCGATCCATCACGCTGCCGCTGCTGCTGGTCTCGACCACGCCGCTGCTGATCTCCTCCTTCGCGTTCAACTTCAACAACTTCACGCTGATCTACATGCTCACCGGCGGTGGTCCACGGTTCCAGGACGCCTCCGTCCCGCTGGGCCACACCGACATCCTCATCTCGATGGTCTACGCGGTCTCGGGGGTCGACGGCAGCGCCCCGAAGAACTACGGCCTGGCCAGCGCGCTGTCGATCGTGGTCTTCCTCATCGTCGCGACGGTCTCGGCGATCGCCTTCAAGCGCACCCGCTCTCTCGAGGAGATCAACTGACATGGCCACCTCAGCACCGGCCGTCCCGGCCCGTCGTCGGATGACCCCTCGCCGTTACATGTCCGAGCTCGGCTGGCGCCACCTCGTGGGGGTGGTGGCGGTCGTCTACGCGGGGTTCCCCCTCGTGTACGTGATCTCCGCGTCCCTGAGCGAGCGCGGCACCCTGACCGGCTCCAACGACTTGTTCTCGCAGGTCAGCATCGCGAACTACGAGGCCTTGGGCGACACGTACTTCTGGACGTGGGTCGCCAACACCCTCATCATCGCGGTCGTCACCGGGGTCGGCACCGTGCTCATGGGCGCGGCTGCTGCCTACGCCTTCTCGAGGTTCCGGTTCTCGGGGCGACGCGCCGGGCTCACCGCCCTGCTCATCATCCAGATGTTCCCCCAGATGCTGGCCTTCGTGGCGATCTTCCTGCTGCTCCTCGGGATCGGGAATGTGGTCCCCGAGCTGGGCCTCAACAGCAAGCTCGCCCTGATCTGCGTCTACCTGGGCGGGGCGCTGGGGGTCAACACCTTCCTCATGTACGGGTTCTTCAACACCGTGCCCCGCGAGCTCGACGAGGCTGCCAAGATCGACGGCGCGACCCACGGGCAGATCTACTGGACGATCATCCTGCGACTCGTCTCGCCGATCCTCGCCGTCGTCGGGCTGCTGTCCTTCATCGCGACCTTCGGGGAGTTCATCATCGCCCGGGTCGTCCTCCAGTCCGAGGCGAACTGGACCCTCGCTGTCGGTCTCTACGGCTGGGTCTCGGCCCTGCTCGAGGCCAACTGGGGCCTGTTCGCCGCCGGGGCGGTGATCTCCGCGCTGCCGGTGCTCGCGCTGTTCCTCTTCCTGCAGAAGTACATCGTCGGTGGCCTGACGGCCGGATCGGTCAAGGGGTGAGCGTGGCGGGACGGCACGAGGCGGACCGGGGACCGGCAGCCCACCTGCTCGACCTGCCGCACCACGACGGCAGCGCCCTGCACGTCACGCCGGGTCCGCACGTCCTGGGGGACCGGGTGCCGGTCCGCGTCCGGGTGCCCGCGGCCGCGGGGGTCACGGCCGTCCACCTGCGCGTGGTGCACGACGGTGAGCCGCGGGTGCTGCCCATGGCGCGCGAGGAACCGGCGGCTGCGGGCCCCGCCCCGTCCGAGGCCTGGTACGTCGGCGAGGTCGAGGTGCACAACCCGGTCACGACCTACCGCTTCCTGCTCGAGACCCAGGACGATCACGTGTGGCTCAACGGGCGCGGGGTGCACCACCGGCACGTGCCCGACGCCGCGGACTTCCGGCTCACCGTGCACGCCCCGGCCCCCGCGTGGGCCCGGCACGCCGTGGTCTACCAGGTGTTCCCGGACCGCTTCGCGCGGTCGGGGCGCGAGGCTGCGCAGCCCGGTGGGATGCCTGCGTGGGCCGAGCCGGCGCAGTGGTCGGACGAGCCCGTCGGGTCCGGGCCCAGCACGCCGCGCCAGCTCTACGGCGGGGACCTCGCGGGGATCCAGGAGAGGCTCGACCACCTGGAGGCGCTCGGGGTGGACGTGCTCTACCTGACCCCGTTCTTCCCCGCGCGGTCCAACCACCGCTACGACGCGTCGAGCTTCGACCACGTCGACCCTGTGCTCGGCGGCGACCAGGCCCTGGCCTCCCTGTCCGCAGCCGTCCACGCCCGCGGGATGCGGATCATGGGGGACCTGACCACCAACCACACCGGTGACGCCCACGAGTGGTTCCGGCGCGCGCAGCAGGACCCGAGCAGCCCCGAGGCGCACTTCTACCTCGCGCAGGACGAGCCTCCCGGCTACGTCAGCTGGCTCGGCCACGCCTCGCTGCCCAAGCTCGACCACCGTGACCCCGAGCTGTCCCGCAGGCTCGTCGACGGGCCCGGGTCGGTCATCGCCCGCTGGCTCGCCCCTCCCTTCGCCCTCGACGGCTGGCGGATCGACGTCGCCAACATGACCGGTCGCCACCGCGAGGTCGACGTGACCCACCAGGTCGCCCGCACCATCCGCGCGACCATGCAGGCCGCGAACCCCGAGGCCCTGCTCGTCTCGGAGCACTTCCACGACGCGTCGACGGACCTGCTCGGCGACGGCTGGCACGCCAACATGAACTACGACGGGTTCAGCAGGCCCGTCTGGAGCTGGCTCGCCGACCCCGCTCCTGAACCTGGGCTCGAGCTCCCGGCCCACGGCCTGCCGGTCCCGCAGGTCCGCCGCACCGGCCAGGACGTGGTCGCGACCATGCGCGAGTTCGACTCGGCCCTGCCCTGGTCGGTCACCAGCCACCAGTGGAACCTGCTGGGCTCGCACGACACCCCGCGCCTGCGCACCGTGGTCGGGGACCCTCGTCTCGTCGAGGTCGCGGTCGGCCTGCTCATGACCTACCCGGGCACACCGATGGTCTTCGCCGGGGACGAGGTCGGGGCGAGGGGCCGCAACGGCGAGCACGCCCGCACCACCATGCCCTGGGACGAGCCCGACCGTCGGGACGACGCGACCTTCGAGACCTACCGGCGCCTGATCGCGCTGCGCCGGTCCTCGGTCGCCCTGCGCGAAGGGGGCCTGCGGTGGGCCGTCGTCGCCGAGGACGCCGTCGCCTACCTCCGGGAGACCCCCCAGGAGCGCGTGCTCGTGCTCGCCTCCCGCGCCCCGTGGCGCGGCGCCGTGCTCCCGCTCGACCTGGTGGGGCGTCACCTTCCCACCGGCGCCCCGCAGACGCTGCACGGCCCAGACCTGCGTGTGGACGAGGCAGGCCTGCACCTCCCTGCGGCCGGCCCGCTCCTCGGCGTCTGGCGGCTCGCGGGATCCTGAGGGCACCGCGCTGGGGACGGTCGGTCGGTGCAGCCGCTCGCCCACTAGGGTTGGTCTCGTGCCAGGAGCCCCCTCCCGCCCGGTCGGCGACTACACCGAGGCTGATCGTGAGCGCTGGGCGCGCGAGGAGCCCAAGAGCAAGCAGCGCACCTCCTTCGAGCGTGACCGGGCGCGGATCGTCCACTCGGCCGCCCTGCGCCGGCTCGGCGCGAAGACCCAGGTCCTCGGCCCTGCGAGCGACGACTTCGTCCGCACGCGGCTCACCCACACCCTCGAGGTCGCCCAGGTGGGCCGCGAGCTCGGCAAGGCCCTGGGGTGCGACCCCGACGTGGTCGACACGGCCTGCCTCGCGCACGACCTCGGCCACCCGCCCTTCGGCCACAACGGGGAGCGCGCCCTGGCCGAGGTGAGCGCCACGATCGGCGGCTTCGAGGGCAACGCCCAGACCCTGAGGCTGCTGACCCGACTCGAGCCCAAGGTCACCGACCTGGTGACCGGGCGCGCCGTCGGGCTCAACCTCACTCGCGCGAGCCTCGACGCCTCGGTCAAGTACCCGTGGCCCGCGCGGGACGCCTCGGCCGGCCCTGAGGCGCGCCCGGCGACCAAGTTCGGCGTCTACGAGGACGACGGCGAGGTCTTCACCTGGCTGCGTGACGGCGCCGCGGATCGGGTGCGCTGCCTCGAGGCCCAGGTCATGGACCTCGCCGACGACATTTCCTACTCGGTGCACGACGTCGAGGACGCCGTGGTGGGCGGGCGCCTCGAGCTCGAGGTGCTCGACCACGCCGAGGCCCGCCGCAGGGTCGTGGAGGAGGTCGGCGACTGGTACGGCCGTGCCGTGCCCCCCGCCGAGCTCGAGGCCGCGATGGACCGGCTCCTCGGCCTCGAGCCCTGGGTGCGGGGATACGACGGTTCGCGCCCGGCGCTCGCGGGTCTCAAGGACATGACCAGCCAGCTCATCGGCCGGTTCTGCGGGGCGGCCATCGCCGCGACCCGGGAGCGCTACGGTCCCGGCCCCCTGGTGCGCTACGGGGCTGAGCTCGTGGTGCCCCAGGAGACCCTCGCCGAGGTGCTCGTGCTCAAGGGGCTCGCGGTCACGTACGTCATGGCCCCGCGCGAGCACGAGCCGCTCTACGGTCGCCAGCGCGAGATCATCGCCGACCTCGTCGAGGTGCTCGCGGACCGCGCCCCGGTCTCTCTCGAGCAGCCCTTCGCCGAGGACTGGTCCCAGGCCGGGGACGACGCCGCCCGGCTGCGCGTGGTCGTGGACCAGGTGGCCTCCTTGACCGACGTGAGCGCGGCCGAGTGGCACGCGCGCCTGGTGCACCCGCCACGCCGGTGAGCCGCAGGGCCGTCGACCCCGACCCCGGCGGCCG
>NZ_JALPKN010000002.1 GCF_023630195.1 Actinotalea sp. C106
TGCGCGGGCAGGTCCGCGGGGGGCAGCAGCCCCTCGGCCGCGACCCGACGCCGGTGCTGCCGCAGCAGCGCGGCCCACCAGGCGGCGCCCGCCACGGTGATCAGCCCCCACGACGTGAGCGCCCACTGCCACCCGATCACCGCAGCCAGCGGCGCGGTGCCCAGCGAGGTGAACATCGAGCCGACGTTGAGAGCCGCGGTGTAGATGCCCGTCACGGTCCCGCGCCGGGCCGGTTCCACGTCGCGGCGGATCACCACGGGCAGCACCACGTTGCCCAGGGCGATCGAGATGCCGATCACCACCGTCCCGGACAGCAGCGCCCAGGAGGGCCCGACCGAGCGCAGCAGCGTCCCCGCGAGCACCCCGAGCAGGCAGAGCAGGACGGCGACCTCGGGCCCCGCGCGCCGGATCACCCGGGTGGCGAGCGGGATGCCCAGGGCGAAGCACAGCACCGGGATGGTGGTCAGCAGCCCCGCGGCCGCCGTCGAGAAGCCCGTGTCGCGGGAGATCTCCCCGATGACCGGGGCCGGGGCGACCATCGGCCCGCGCAGGGACAACGCCGCGAGCACGACGCCGCCGACCACCCACCAGGGAAGACGCGCGTCGCGTGCTGGGCGCGACGCGGAGGGCATCGCACGATCCTAGGAGCCCAGCCCTCCCGCCGGAGCCCGTGACCGCCCTACGCTCATCCCATGACCTACCCCATCCGCATCGCGGTGCAGATCCAGCCCCAGCACGCCGAGTACGCCCAGATCCGTGACGCTGTGAAGCGCGCGGAGGAGATCGGCGTCGACGTCGCCTTCAACTGGGACCACTTCTACCCGCTGTACGGCGACCCGGACGGCAAGCACTTCGAGTGCTGGACGATGCTCGGTGCGTGGGCCGAGCAGACCAGCCGCATCGAGATCGGTGCCCTGGTCACCTGCAACTCCTACCGCAACCCGGACCTGCTGGCGGACATGGCGCGGACCGTGGACCACATGAGCGGCGGGCGGCTGATCCTCGGCATCGGGGCCGGCTGGTTCGAGAAGGACTACGACCAGTTCGGCTACGAGTTCGGCACCGCCGGCAAGCGCATCGCCGACCTCGCCGAGGCCATGCCGCGTATCCGCCACCGCCTCGCTGCGGGCAACCCGGCCCCCACCCGCGAGATCCCGATCATGATCGGCGGCGGGGGCGAGAAGAAGACCCTGCGCATCGTCGCCGAGCACGCGAACATCTGGCACGGCTTCGGCGACGCCGAGACCATCACCCGCAAGAGCGGCATCCTCGACGAGCACGGCACCGCCGTCGGCCGCGACGCCACGCAGATCGAGCGCTCGGCCGGGGTCACCGAGGCCCCCGAGGAGGTCGCCGACGCGATGGTCGCCGCGGGCGTCACCCTGTTCACCGTGGGGATCGGCGGGCCGGACTACGACATGGACCTGGTGAAGAAGTGGGTGCAGTGGCGCGACGCGCAGGGCTGAGGGACTGACGGAGGACGAGGGCTGACGGAGGGGGACACCGTGATGGACGAGGCGCGCCGGCCCTGGCACCTGTGGCTGGTCGGGTTCCTCGCCCTAGCGCTCTACGTCATGGGCGCGCGGGACTACCTGCTCAGCGCAGCCCTCGACGCCGACTACTTCGCCGCGCAGGGCTACGACGACGGCGGGGTCGCCTACTTCACGGACTACCCCGTGGCCCCGCGCATCCTGTGGACGCTGAACGTGGTGGCTGGCCTGCTGGCCCCGGTGCTGCTGATGCTCCGGTCCCGGTGGGCCACGCCGACCGCGGCGGTCGCGGCCGGCGCCCAGGTGGTGCTGCTGGTGGTGACGTTCGCGTTCATGGACCGGTGGGCCGCGCTGGGCGCGGGGATCGCCGGGTTCGACATCGGGATCGCGGTCCTGACGGTCGGGCTGTGGGCCTACTGCCGGTGGATGGCGGCGCGAGGGGTGCTGCGCTGAGGGGCGACGTCTGAGCCGACCGCAGCTCGGTCGACGGTCCGGGCGCCGTGCGTGGTGCCCGGACCGTCGACCATCCCTACCGGCGCCTCTTGCTGAGCGCGGCGATCGCTGCCACCGCCAGGACCACCGTCAGGGCAGCGAGCGACCAGAGGAGCACGCCAGCAACGGTCGTCCCGGGGACGTCCGCCCCGACGGGGGCTCCTGCGGCCTCGTCGGCCAGATATCCCGACCACACGAGCGTGCCCAGCGTCGCGACCGCCGCGGTACCCGCCAGCGCGAGAAGCAGAAGGGAAGCCCGGTCGCGGGGCTTGCTGTTGTCGCTCACGCCACCCTCCGCGCGGTGAGGATCTCCGCCCCGTCCTCGGTGATGGCGATGGTGTGCTCGCTGTGGGCGGTGCGGCAGCCGGTGGCGCTGCGCAGGGTCCAGCCGTCGGGGTCGGTGACGAGCTCGGCGGTGTCGGCCATGACCCACGGCTCGAGGGCCAGGAGCAGGCCAGGGCGGAGCTTGTAGCCGCGGCCGGGGCGGCCGGTGTTCGTGATGTGCGGGTCCTGGTGCATGGTCGACCCGACGCCGTGACCACCGAACTCGACGTTGATCAGGTACCCCGCCTCGCTGAGCACCGTGCCGATCGCGTGGGAGAGGTCGCCGATGCGCGCCCCGGGCCTCGCGGCGGCGATCCCCGCCTGCAGGGCGCGTTCGGTCGCGTCGATCATCGCGAGGTCCTCGGGGGCCTGGGTCTCCCCGACGACGAAGCTGATCGCCGAGTCCGCGACCTTCCCGCCCAGGGAGACCGCGAGGTCGAGGCTCAGCAGGTCGCCGTCGGCCAGCCGGTAGTCGCGGGGCAGGCCGTGCAGGACGGCGTCGTTGACCGAGGTGCAGATGTAGTGGCCGAAGGGCCCGCTGCCGAAGGACGGTGCGTAGTCCACGTAGCAGGACGTCGCCCCGGCCTCGAGGATCATGGCCTTGGTCCAGCGGTCGATGTCCAGCAGGTTGGTGCCGACCGTGACGCGGTCGCGGAGGGTGTGCAGGATCGTGCCGACCAGGGCGCCCGCCTCCCGCGCTCGGGGCAGCTGGGCGGGGTTCAGGATCTCGATCATGCGGTGGCTTCTCCTCAGTGTTCCAACAACTATCCCGGCAATGCTATCCCGGTACTAGTATCGGCCCATGGTCAGGTTGCCGCTCACCCCCGCCGAGCTCGAACGCGGGCGACGCCTCGGCGCTCTGCTGCGCCGCGCTCGCGGTGACCGGCCCATGCTCGACACCGCCCTCGACGCCGGCCTCTCGCCCGAGACCCTCCGCAAGATCGAGACCGGCCGCGTCGCGACCCCGGCCTTCACGACCGTCGCGGCGATCGCGGGCGTGCTCGGGCTGTCGCTGGACGAGGTGTGGGCCGAGATCCACCGGCCCGACGGCGTGGTCGGGCCGGGCGAGGTGGACCAGGCTCGCGACGAGGCGCGTCCCCGGCTGGCCTCGTAGCCCGAGCCAGACCGGCGTCGAGCTACGGCGCTGTCGCGGCCGGCTCGCTCTCCGCGATCCGCAGCGCCGCGACCAGCTCGCGGTACAGCTCGTCCCCGGCGAGCAGCTCCGCATGGGTGCCCCGCGCGCGCACCTGACCGCCCTCGAGGACGACGATCTGGTCGGCGTCCACCACGGTCGACAGCCGGTGGGCGATGGTCAGCACGGCGCCCTCGCGCGCGGTGCGGTGGATGACCTCCTGGACGGTGACCTCGGTGAGGCCGTCGAGCTGGGCGGTGGCCTCGTCGAGCAGCAGCACCGCGGGGCGCTGGACGACGGCGCGGGCGAGGGCCACGCGCTGACGCTCGCCCCCGGAGAGGTCGGTGGCGTTGACGTGGGTGTCGAGGCCCTCGGGCAGGGCGCGGACGGTGGCCTCGAGCCGCACGGCGCGCAGGGCCTCCCAGACCTCCTCCTCGGTGGCGTCGGGGTAGCGGAACAGCAGGTTGTCCCGCACCGTGCCGGAGAGCAGCGGCGTCTCCTGCTCGACGTAGGCGAACCGGGACCGGACCGTGGCGATGCTCAGCTCGCCGTAGGGCACCCCGTCCAGCCGCAGCACGCCGTCGTCGGGCTCGATGAAGCGCAGCAGCAGGGAGAGCAGGCTGGTCTTGCCCGCGCCCGAGGGGCCGACCAGGGCGGTGTGCCCACGGCGCGGCACGGCCAGGTCCACGCCGTCGACGGCGGGTCCGGTGGCCCCGGGGTAGGTGAGCCGCACGCCCTCGAGGGACAGGACGGGTGGGGTGCCGTCGTCGGCGGGGTCGTGGGTGAGGGTCTCGGGGTGGGTGCGGCCGGAGTGGAGGTCCTCGATGTGGATGGACTCGGTCTCGCGGATGCGGGCCGCGGCTGCCACGCCGGACTGCAGCTGGGTGAAGGTCTGGGTGAGGGTGGTGATGGGGTCGACGATGTTGAAGGCGTAGAGCAGGAAGGCCACCAGGGTCGAGACCTCGAGGGTGCCCTCGCCGACCCGCCAGGCCCCCACGCCGAGGATGACGATGATCGCGAGCTGGATGCCGCCGCCCGCGATGGTCCACGCCACGGCGGTGACCCGGACGGCGCGGATGGCGTGCCCGGCGGACTCCTCGGCCTGGCTGGCGACCTGCCCGGCCTGGCGCTCCTCGGCGCCGCTGGCCTTGACGGTGCGCAGCGCTCGCAGGGCGCCCTCGAGGGTCGAACCCACGTGGCCGAGGGACTCCTGGGCCTGACGCTGCGCCTTGCCGATCTGGGGCAGCAGGGCCCCCATGAGGACGGCGACGACGACGATCGCCGTCAGCGTGCTGAGCAGCAGCGGCACGTCGAGCACCGCCATGAGGATCACGGTGCCCACCAGGGAGACCAGCCCGTTGACCAGCTGCACGATGCTCGAGGAGGCGGCCTCGCGGAGCAGCACGGTGTCCGAGGTGACGCGGGTGACGAGCTCGCCCGGGGTGCGCTGCTGCACGTCGCCCAGGCGCCCGCGCAGCATGCGCTGGACGAGGGACTGCCGGGCGTCCAGCACGATGTGCTCGGCCAGGCGGCCCAGGACGATCCACTGGATGAGCCCGGTGATGGACCCGAGGATCAGCAGGCCGACCAGCAGCATCGCTGGGCCTGCCAGGGAGACGCCGGTGCCCAGGGTGTCGAGCACGTACTTGGTGGCCAGCGGCATCGCGAGGGCGGTCGCGGTGGTGCCCAGGCCGAGCACGGTGCCGAAGACGACGGTGCGCAGGTGCGGGCGGACGAACCCCCACAGCACCGCGATGTTCTGCCAGCGCAGCGGGACGGGCGGCGGGGCGTCGGGGGTGGTGGGCGAAGCGGCAGCCTCGGCGGCGTCGGTGGCCATGGACTGAGTGGACCACCGGGGGGTGGTGCAGGTCGAGCGATTCTGCGGGGCGCGGACAACGCGACGGCGGCTGCTCGACACCCGTACGGCGCTGATCGGCAGTGATGCCCGTCGCGGCTGTCAGCGCTCGTCGAGGAAGGCCCCGCGCTCGATGCGGCTCACCGCGCTACGGTCGGCGAGCTCCTCGCGGTGCTCGGGGTGTCGGCGGTAGTGCTCGACGAGGGCCAGGACGAGGCGCGGGTCGCTGGCATGGAGACCCAGGGGGAAGCTGACGAACTCATCCTGTCCGAGCTCGGGGGCCCAGCGGACCCGGAGCAGCACCCCGGGCTTGGTCTCGATACGCACGGTGTCGATCTCGTCCCAGGGGACGAGGATCCGCCGCTTGCTCTTCTGGTGGACCAGGCCTCGCGGACTGAGGGCGACGTACGGCAGGGCGTGCGACCCCGTGTCCCGACGGCTCAGCGCACCAATGATGATCACGGCGAGCACCAGGCCCGCGCCCGGTCCGGCGATACGGGGACCCATGTCGATCCCGACGACCCCGGCGAGCACCAAGAGCGCGGCGAGGACGAGCCCGAGCCACGGCCATGCGACGACGATCGGTCGGACCCCGGCCACGGCGGGTAGTCGCAGCTCGCCAGAGCCCGGGAGCACCTCGAGTCGTCCACGTCGGGGCCGGAGGAACAGCGCCCACAACGCCATGCTCCCGAGGGTGAGCGCCGTGAGGAGGGTCGCGCCGATGGCTGCGACGACCGGGACTCCGGAGAGCAGCATTGCCACGGCCCCCACGCCACCGAGGAGGACGAGGGTGCCGACCGAGCTGATCAGGCGGACGAGGTGCCCTGTGCGGAGCCGGACCGGAGGACCAGGGACGGACACGGGTGGACGGATGACGCGCCGGGCGGTCACCTCGGGTGGGCTCTCGTGGCGCGGGCGGGCAGGGCGATCCGCCGGGCCGTGTCATCCATCGTTCCCCCCTGCTGCGCCGGCTCCTCGCCGACTGCAGAGGGGAGTATATGAGCGACGCGGAGCCCCTCATCCCTCACCATGGACCCATGAGCACCCTTGAGCAGCTGACCGCAGACCTGACCACCTCCATGAAGGCGCGGGACGCGTTCCGCACCAACACCCTGCGCCAGATGATCGGCGCGGTGCGGGCGGCGGAGAAGTCCGGCAAGGTCGCGCGCGAGCTCACCGACGAGCAGGTCCAGGCCGTGCTGGCCGGCGAGGTGAAGAAGCGCCGCGAGAGCGCCGAGATCTACACCGGCGCCGGGGCCACCGACCGCGCCGAGAACGAGACCGCTGAGGCCGACCTCATCGAGACCTACCTGCCGAAGGCCCTCACCTCCGAGCAGCTCGACCAGGTGGTGGCCGAGGCCATCGCCGAGACGGGGGCCACGGGCATGAAGGACATGGGCGCAGTCATGAAGGCAGCGAACGCGCGGGCCGCTGAGGTGGGGCGCGTGGACGGCAAGGAGCTGTCGGGGCGGGTGCGGGCGGCGCTCGCGGGCTGATGCGGAGCCTCGGCGCGGGCGCCGGTAGGCTGGTGCGCGCGTCGACCGGGCTCGTGGTCTGGTCGGCGTCGACGGGACCGTCGTTCTGGGCCGGTGGATGACTGCCGGCGCAGGTGCCGACGGCCTCGCGCCTGTAGCTCAGGGGATAGAGCACCGCTCTCCTAAAGCGGGTGTCGGCAGTTCGAATCTGCCCAGGCGCACAGGGTGTTTGTAGTACTTCGCCTGATGCTGGACGTTTTGGCTTCGGTTGAGCCTTGACGGTGTTTCGGCTGATGGTTGACAGGTACTTCGGCTGATGGTTGACGCTCTCGGAGCCTGACCCGGTTTCCCGGACAGTTGCGGTTAGGTGATCATGCCGCGGTGACCACCGCGGTGTGAAGGTCCTCGAACTCGTTCGGGGACCGGTAGCCGAGGCCGGAGTGGCGCCGGACGGGGTTGTAGAAGCCTTCGATCCACTCGAAGATCGCCGAGGCCAGCTCCTCGCGACTGGTCCAGATGCGGCGGTCGAGGAGCTCGCGCTGCATGGTCGACCAGAACGACTCCATCATGGTGTTGTCCACGCTCGAGGCGACGCGGCCCATCGACCCGAGCAGGCCGGCCTGGCGCAGCCGGTGGCCGAAGATCCAGGACGTGTACTGGGCTCCGCGGTCCGCGTGGACGATCGCCCCCGGACGCGGCTGACGACGCCAGATCGCCATCTGCAGGGCGTCGACGACCAGCTCGGCGCGCATGTGATCCGCGATCGACCAGCCCACGACCTTGCGGGTGAAGACGTCGAGGACCGCGGCGCAGTAGACCTTTCCGGTGCTCGTGGGGTGCTCGGTGATGTCGGTGCACCACAGCCGGTCCGGGCCGTCGGCGGTGAAGTCCCGCCGGACCAGGTCCTCGTGCGGGGCCGGCAGCGGGCGCTGGCCACGGCGTTTGCGCCGGTGACACACCCCGACCAACCCCGCGGCGCGCATCAACCTCGCGACGCGTTTACGACCGCAGGGGACCCCCAGGCCCAGGCGCAGCTCGGCATGGACCCGCGGGGCGCCATAGGTCGCCCGCGACCCGTGGTGGATCGCGGTGATCGTCGCGGTCAGGGCCTCGTCGGCAACCTCTCGCGCGCTCGGCTGTCGTCGGGCCGCGTCATAGAGCCCTGAGCGGGAGATGCCGAGCACCCGGCAGGTCAGCGCGACGGGCACCCCGTCGGCCGCCAGCTCCTGGACCAGCCGGGCACTCATTTTGGGAGGACGTTCTCCCGGGCGAAGTAGGCGCTGGCGCGTTTGAGGATCTCGTTCTCCATCTCCAGCACCCGGGTCCGGCGGCGCAGCTCGACGAGCTCTTTGCGCTCGTCGCTGGTCAGGCCCTCCCGGCGGCCGGCCTCGACGTCGTCCTGGGCCATCCAACGGCGCAGGCACGACTCGCTGATCCCCAGATCCGACGCGATCTTCGCCACCGGCTGCTGACCCGAACGGGCCAGGTCCACTGCTCGACGCCGAAACTCCGGCGGCTTGGCTGCAGGCATCCTCGAACTCCCTTCCGAGACGATCATCGCCTCAGATCAGGTGTCCGGAGAAGCGGGTCAGGCTCCCTTCCGCCTTGTCGAGGAAGACGTGCGACCAACCGACCCCGCCAAAGTGCTCACCCAGTGCGTACATCAGCTCGCGCCCGAAGTGGGGCCAGTTCTGCGGAAGCCGATGTGACTGACGATCCCATGCACTCTGGAACACGGCCAGGGCGGCTGACACGTCGGCGGGCTGGACGTGACCGAACCCCGAGCGCCTCACAACTTCTCGAACAGCATGCAGACCCTCGACGATCTCGTCGGCAGCGCTTGCTGCCGCGCTCCTGCGCTTCAGCGCGATATCCCGCGTGAGTGCGCTCCGAGCGCCGATGTACCCAGCACCCAGCGCCCCCACAAGGCTCGCCACGGCCGCAACGATGGCGCTGGTCCAGCCCCCACCCAAAGTCAGTGTCTCCACGAGCGGTAGCGTCCCAGGCGACACCGACACGACGACATGGAGGTCAGACATCGCCATGCGCTCTTGTAGGCAGCTTCGCTTTGGCTGGTTCAGCGGCAGCCCCGGCTCGACCGACGTAGGACCCCATGGAAGCCATCTCGTGGTCAGCGCGTGGTCAGCGCTGGCCTCGGAGCGGGCTCCACACACGAACTGCCTGCGTGTATTTCCGCAGGTCAGCGCACTGCGCGCCGACCAAGATCGAACTCCTGCAGCGGGTGCCAGCAGTTCGAGTCTGCCCAAGCGCACAAGGCCGCCACGCGCCCCAGCGGCCCGAACGCCACCCGTCTCGGCGATCCACGTGGCCATTCTCTCCGTGCTCGACGTCAGCGTCGACGTTGGCAGCGGTCGAGCGACAGCACTGACAAAGACGACTCGCCGGGCCCGAAGACTCCGTCATCGGACAGGTCGTGGGATGACGGGCGCGGCCCCGCCGACGCTGAACCGGACGGTGTAGCCGTCCCGGTGCCTGCGGTGGTTCAGGTCGCTCAGCAGCTGGTGCAGGATCCACATGCCGCGACCGGATGGGCTGTCGAGCGGCACCGGTCGGAGGCCCACGAGCGGGTGAGGTCCTGAGCCCGCGTCGGTGACCGAGACGGTGAGCTGTCCGCCTTCGGTCCACGCCTTCACCTCCACGGGACCGCGACCGTGGCGGGTGCCGTTGGTGACCGTCTCGGTGACGGCCAGCATGGCGGCCTGGATCGCCTCGTCAGTGAGCCCGAGCGCCGCGGCGAGGGCCTGGACCGCGCGGCGCGCTGCGTGGACCGAGGGTTCGTGCAGCGACAGGTGCGGGGTGGTCGCCTCGATGGGGTGTGGAGGGAGGTCGAGGTAGCCGGCGATGTGGTCGTCCAGATCCGCGAACCGTTCGCTGGAGCGTGTGCCGGCGGGGGTGTGCAGCTGTGCGTGGCTCGCGCTGAGGTCCTCGAGCATCGTCTCGTCGAGCACATCGGTGTCGTACGCGCACGTGCCCCACACCCGGTACGGAGCCAGGACGTAGTTGGCGGCGGCTTCGTACCGGCGCCACTCGTGCCACTGGTGCTCGGTCATGGTGGGCATCTGGTTGACCACCCGGACGGAGGACGCGGTCGCGTCCAACCGTGCAAGGGACTGCTGGAACCTGTGCAGGTCCCGGCCAGGGAAGCGCTCACGGCTCCGCTCGGGAATCGCCTGGATCCCGTCGACGCCGGGCACCGCGGCCAGCAGGTGGTCGACGAACTCCGGTTCGCCGACCACGAGGATCTCATCCCCTGCGGCGGCGCCGTCCTGCACGAACGGCGTCATCAGGTCGACCAGCGCGTCGGTGCCGGTGTGCAGGACGAGCTCGTGGCGGAAACGCTCTTCAGGGCGCGTGGTGGTAGTCATGCTGGATCCGTCCTGACGTGGCGCAGGCCGAGGGTATGGACGAGCCACTCGGTCAGCCCTTTCGCTCCCACCAGCGTCACCGTGACGTCCAGTGAGTGGGCGGCTCGATCGACCGCCATGAGACTCGAGTGATCGATGAACTCGACCTCGGACATGTCCAACGTGACGCGGGAGGGGATCTCCGGACCGATCGCCATCAGAGCGCCCCAGAGGTTGGCGGCCGACGCCCTGTCGACCTCACCGACCAGGGCGAGTCCGCCTCTCGTGTCGGCTGCGCGCACGAGGAACGGGGACAGGGCGCCACGGGTCAGCGGATGGACCCGGGCCGCCTCGGCGACGGTCTGCTCTCCGACGTCGTCGACGTCATAGCCGCACAGGATGGTGAGCGGGTGGTCCACGGCGTACCGGTCGATGAGGTGCTCGGTCCGGATCCACTGACGCAACCCGTCCGGCGTGCGGACGAGGTCGTTGACGTCGGTCAACACCCGCAGCCCCGTGTAGCCGTCCGCGACCGCGGCGCGGGTCATCCGGTCGAACTCCGACGGTGCGCTCGTGGGTGACATCCTCCGGGCCGGAACCTGCGAGTCGTTCAGCACCAACCGTCCGTGGTCGGCAGGGCGGCCCACCTGGGCGACGTCGGACACGATCGTGTGCTCGAGCCCGGTGGGCGTGACCTTGGTGAAGGCCACCAGCTGGCGGCTGTCCAGACCCTCCCTGATGTACTCCCGCGCTGTCTGCGCATACTCCTCAAGTCCGCGGAACCACCAGCACACGTGGTCCCCGGGGGAGCGTCCGGTCGCCGTCGTCAGGAAACGCTGCACATGACACCTCTCCGCGCTCTGCCCCCTCAAGGCCGCTGTTCCAGGATTTTTCCACAGTGCCTCGTCAGCTGCCCGGTGTGTGCCACAGGTCGTGGATGGTCCTCCCCTCGACGAGGTGGTCCGCCACAAGGGCGCCTGGCGCTCGTGACCACCTGCATCAGGCGAGCGTCGCCGTCGGCGCCTCGTCATGGAGCTGAGGCACCGCCTGATCGCTCGCTCGGGAAGGCTCCTCCACCCCCGCGCGACCCGTGCTGCAAGATGTCCCCGTGCGCACCGCCACTCGACGCCCTGCCCTGCGCCACGGCGCCCTCGCCTCGACGGCCCTGGTGGCCGCCCTCGTCCTGTCGGGCTGCTCGAACGCCCCGGACATCAGCGCCCAGCGTGAGGATGCCGTGACCCTCGCCGAGCACGTCCGCGGCTCGCTCGAGTACCTCGACGCCCTGACCGACGTCGACGTCGTGGACGACGCGTCCGTGACCGTGCCCTGCGCTGAGGGCGGCGAGCATTACCGGTGGCTCGCCGTCGGGCGCCTGCCCAACCCCAACCCCGAGGCGGGCGCGGCCGCCACCGACACGCAGCTCGACGTCGCCGCCCAGGCGGTCCGTGGCGCCGTTGCGCAGAACCCCCTGGGCCCCGACCACCTCGACCGGGCGTGGGAGAGCACCCCGACCGACGAGCCCGTGGCCCGTCAGGTCGGCTGGTACAGCGACAGCGGCGACGCCCGGGGCAGCCGACTCACGGCCGACTTCATCCCGATCGACGGGTCGTCGGTGCTCGTCCGCCTCGAGGCCGCGACCGCCTGCGGCTGAGCGACCGCGTGCAGGTGACTCGAACACCCTTGGGCGAGGGCGGCAAGGCTAGCCCCGAGAGGCATCTCCGCTACCGGCCCCGGCCGGCACCCGCTGCCCGTCGAGGAACGCGACCATGGCCGCCAGCGCCACGGGCCGCGCTAGCAGATACCCCTGCCCGTAGTTGCACCCGATGCCCGTGAGCGCCTCGAGCTGCTCGGTGGTCTCGATACCCTCCGCGACCAGCGGCAGGCCCAGGTCACCGGCCATCGCCGCCATCGAGCGTACGATGGCAGCGGCCCGGCGGTCGCTGGAGACCTCCACGGTGAAGGCACGGTCGAGCTTGATGATGTCGACCGGCATGAGGCGCAGCGCGGCGATCGACGACTGCCCGACTCCGAAGTCGTCCATCGCGATGAGGATCCCCCGCCGTCGCAGCTCCTCGAGCACCGGGACCACATCCGCGCGGATCAGCGTGCTCTCGGTGACCTCGATGATCAGCTGCATCGTCTCGGTCTGGCCGCTGGGGATCATGTCGAGGATGCGCGTGCTGACGAGCTGCGCCGCTGACATGTTGATCCCGATGCTGAGCTGCTTGCCTGCCGCGGCGGACAACGGTCGGCTGTGCGCGGTCACCTCGGCGAGCACGAACGCTCCGATCTCGTCGATCAGACCGGCCTGCTCGGCGAGCGGGATGAAGGTCTCGGGGGAGACAGGCCCACGGACCGGGTGCGTCCAGCGGGCCAGGGCCTCGAGGCCGTCGACCAGCCGGGATCGTAGGTCGACGACGGGTTGGTAGTGCACCGAGAACTCGCCGCGTGAGACTGCGCCGTGCAGGTCCTGGACGAGGGACGCCTGCTCGACCTGCGCCGTCAGCATCTGCTCGGTGAACTCCACACACCTGCCGCGGCCGGCTGCCTTGGCCGCGTACATCGCGATGTCGGCCTCGCGGACCAGGGTGTGGACGTCCTTGTCGGCTCCCGCCTGGGTGAGCGTGATGCCGATGCTGGCCGCGACGTGCACGTGGTGCCCGGCGACCGGTACGGGCGTGGCGACGGCCTCGAGCAGGTTCCCGGCCATGACGCGCGCTGCCTCGGGGTCGACGCCGTGCAGGAGCACCGCGAACTCGTCGCCACCGAGGCGGGCGACCACGTCCTGCGCCCGCAGGCGCGAACGCAGCCTGCCGGCGATGGTGACGAGGAGCTCATCGCCCGCGCGGTGCCCGAGGCTGTCGTTGACCGCCTTGAAGTCGTCCAGGTCGCAGAAGAGCACGGCGACGTCGTCGGGGGCGTCTCGCCGACGACGGTCGGAGTCCCCGGGACCCTCCGACGGGGACCGCGGCTGTGCGAGCAGGGCCTCGTGCACCTGCTGGTGGAAGAGCACCCGGTTCGGCAGGCCGGTCAGGGCGTCGTGGGTGGCCTGCCGCAGGAGCGCGTCCTTGCCCTCCTGCAGCTGCCGGACCACCGCGTCCTGGCTGCGACCCTTGCGGATCAGCACGACGGCGATCGCCGTCATGGTCGTGGCCATGTACAGCACGTCGGTGAGGGCCTGGGCCGGTGGCACGAGCGTGAAGGCCACCAGGGCGTCGAGGGCGATCGCCGCGGCGGTGATGACCACCGCCGCACCCGTGCGGAGCTGCGAGGCGGCGTAGAGCACCGGGACGCAGAAGAAGATGTGCCCGGAGATGCCGGCGTCCTTCGTCGCGATGTCCAGCACAGCGATCGCGACGAGCGCTCCCAGCGGGATGAGCGACAGCACCGGTGACGGCCGACGCCCACGCGGGGAGCGCAGGAAGACGCCGATCAGGACGAGCAGGACGGGCACGACCAGGACGAGGGGCCGTGCCGACGGACCCTCGGGCGGGTCGACGACGGCTGCTCCCGCGGTCACCACCGCAGCCGCGACGAGGAGCACGCCGGCGGTCGGACCCGCCACGGCCGCATCGCGAGGCTCGAAGTGCCTCCGGATCTCCACGCCCTGCTATCGGCCGAAAAGGGCTGGTGTTGACGAGTCCGTCTGCCGGGTCAGGCCCCGGGTGCGTCGGCGGCCCTGGCCGAGTGCAGGTCGAGCGGCACCCCCTCCGCCCCCACCACCTGTGCCGCAATGGCCTCGATGGCAAACGCACTAGCCTCCGCCAGCCGCACGTCGTCCGGCGACAGCAGCCACTGGACCTGCAGCCCGTCCATCACCGCGAGGATGCTCGCGGCCGCCAACCCCACCGTGCTGGGCGCCGTCACCCCCCGCTCCGCGCAGACGGCGGTGAACGCCTCGACGATCTCCCCGCGCAGCGTCTGGTAGCGCTCCTCGAAGTAGGCACGCCCCGGGTGGTCGTCCGTCACGGACTCTGCGGAGAGCACGGCGTAGGCCTGGACGATGCCGGGGCGGGCCTCGTTGGCGAAGGCCGTGCGGACCAGGTGGCGGAAGAGCTCCATGCCCTCGGGGATGTGCGCGCCCTCGAGGTCGGCGACGTCCTCGGCGTCCCGGAACCTCAGCACCTCGACGAGCAGCTGATCCTTCGAGCCGAAGTGGTGCAGGATCCCGGCGTGCGTCATGCCGACCTGGTCGGCGATCTCGGTGAGCGGCCCGTTGTTGAAGCCCTTGGCCCCGAAGGTGGTCATCGCGGCGCGCAGGATCTCGGTGCGCTTGACGAGGGTCCCGGCGCGGGCGCGCGGGGCGCGTCGTTCCGCCATCACGTCCTCGCTCTCCCTCGGGTGTCCGCGCCACGGCTCGGCAGGTAGACGGCGAGCACGGTGTGCGCGGTCGAGTCTAGGCCGCTCGCACCACCGCCGAGGCGCGCTCGGCCACGCCGTCGGCTTTCGGGGCAGGCCACTATTTACAACTTACTGACTGGTCTGTAAGTTACGTGGCGCTCCCTCATCGCGGAGGGCGGCCAGGGGCTGGCGGGTGCACCGCATCCCCGCACATCGAAGGAGAAGCAATGAGGCTACGGACCTCCCTCGTCACCCTGAGCGTCGTCACGGCGCTCGCCCTCGCCGGATGCGGAACGGGCGAGCCCGGCGCATCCGACCCGGACGCGTCCGCCGAACCAGGCGCCGCCCTGACCATCGCCAAGCCCGACGGCGCGATCACCACCGAGTCCCACAACCCCTACCTGGGCGACTCCTCAGCGTCGAAGTACGGCTACGCCAAGGTGATCTTCGAGCCCCTCGCCCTCGTGAACCCCACGGGCGACCTCCTCACCACCCCGTGGCTCGCCGAGTCGGTCGAGTGGAACGACGACTACACCGAGCTCACGGTCGTCCCGCGCAGCGGCGTGACCTGGAGCGACGGCACCGAGTTCACCGGTGAGGACATCGTCTACACCTTCGACCAGTACCTCGACGGCCGGCTCACCGACACCGCAGGCCTCGGCTACGAGGGGGCGACCGTCGACGGCGACGCGATCACCCTGGCCTTCGCCGAGTCCAAGTTCACCGCCCAGGCCCGCGTGCTGCACACCCCGATCGTCCCGAAGCACCTCTGGGAGGGCATCGAGGACCCCAACACCGACCCCCTCACCGAGGACGGCCTCGCCGTCGGCACCGGCCCGTACGTGCTCGACTCCTGGTCCACCGAGTCGGTGACCCTCGCCGCGAACCCCGACTACTGGGGCGGCGAGCTGTCCGTGCCGCAGCTGCACTACGTCTCCTACGGCGACAACGCCGCCCTCACCACCGCTCTGGTCTCCGGTGAGGCCGACTGGGCGCAGGCCTTCATCCCGCAGATCCAGGACAGCTACCTGGCCGCCGACGAGGACAACCACTTCCTCGTCTCGCCCACCGCGGGCGCCGGCACCCTGTTCATGAACCTGCAGACCAAGCCCTTCAACGACGTCGCCCTGCGCGAGGCCCTCGCCTGGACGATCGACCGCCAGGCCTACGTCGACATCGCCCGCGAGGGCGCGAGCGAGCCCGTCTGGAACATGACCGGCCTCAGCAGCGTGCTGGAGGACGAGATCATCCCCGAGTACCAGGGCCAGGACTACGCGGTCGACGTCGCCAAGGCCCGCGAGATCCTCACCGACGCCGGCTACACCTGGACCGACGACGCCCTGATCGACCCCGACGGCGAGCGCGTCACCTTCTCGATCTCCGTGCCCGCCGGCTGGAGCGACTGGAACACCGAGCAGGCCCTGATCGCCGAGGAGCTCGACGAGGCCCTGGGCATCGAGGTCACCGTGGACCAGCCCGACTGGGGCGGCTGGGACGCCGCCCGCCAGGAGGGCACCTTCCAGGCGATCATCCACTGGCTCGAGGACACCGGGAACTCCTACGGCCTCTACACCTCGACCATGGACCCGCGCTGGATCGTCGAGGACCGCGCGCAGTACAACTTCGGCCGCTTCGAGGACGCCGCCGTCACCGAGGCGCTCAACACCTACGCCACCGCCTCCACCGACGAGGACCGCACCGCTGCCTCGGCCGTGCTGCAGGAGGCGTTCGTCGAGCAGGTGCCCGCCATCCCGCTCGGTGCGCACCCGCTGCTCGGCGAGTTCAACACGCGCAACTACATGGGCTGGCCCTCGGAGGAGGACGCCTACGCCTCCGCGGACCCGACGCAGCCGGGGATCGTCCAGGTCCTGGTGAACCTCGAGCCCGTCGAGTGATCCGGTCCGCGACGGGGCGGGTGCTGCGTGCCCCCGCCCCGTCGCGGCCGACGACCCCCAGAGAGCGAGCCCGCACCGATGCGTGATGCGTTGCTGTCCGTCCACGACTTCTCGGTCACCTACGACGTCGACCCGCCCGTCGAGGCGGTGAAGAACGTCACCCTCGAGCTGCGCCGCGGGGAGATCCTCGGGCTCGCCGGGGAGAGCGGCTGCGGCAAGACCACCCTCGCCTACGGCGTCCAGCGCCTCCTCAAGGCCCCCGCCCTCATCACGAGCGGATCGGTGGTGTTCCACGACGCCTCGGGGGAGGACGTCGAGGTCGACCGCCTCGACGCCGAGCAGATGCGCCGGTTCCGCTGGGACAAGGTCTCGATGGTCTTCCAGGGGGCGATGAACGCGCTCAACCCGGTGGCCCCCATCGGCGCGCAGCTCGAGGACGTCTTCGTGGTGCACCGCCCCTCGATGTCCCGCGCCGAGCGACGCGAGGCCGTCGCCGAGCTCCTCGAGATCGTCAAGGTGGGCCGGCAGCGCGCACGCTCTTTCCCGCACGAGCTCTCGGGCGGCATGCGTCAGCGCGTGATGATCGCGATGGCCCTCGCCCTGCGCCCCCAGCTCATGGTGATGGACGAGCCCACCACCGCCCTGGACGTCCTGGTGCAGCGCGAGATCCTGCGGCAGATCTCCCAGCTGCGCCACGAGTTCGGCTTCACGGTCGTCTTCATCACGCACGACCTGCCGCTGCTGCTCGAGATCAGCGACCGCATCGCGATCATGCGCGAGGGCGAGATCGTCGAGCTCGACACCGCCGAGCGCATCTGGTCCAACCCCCAGGACGGCTACACCAAGACCCTGCTGTCGTCCTTCCCCCGCCTCACCGGAGAACGAGGAGTGGTCGTGCGATGACGGTCCTGGAGTTCGACCACGTCACCAAGGTCTACTCGGTGCGCGGCGCAGGGCAGATGAAGGCCCTCGACGACGTCAGCTTCACCCTGGAGTCCGGCCGCACCATCGGGCTGGTCGGCCAGTCCGGGAGCGGCAAGTCGACCATCGCTAAGATCCTCACCCAGCTCGAGACGCCGACCAGCGGGCAGGTGCGCCTCGACGGGCAGCCGATCCCACGCCGCGGCGCCGGGCTGCGCGCCTACCGGCAGACGTTGCGCATGGTGTTCCAGGACCCGTTCGCCTCGCTCAACCCGTACCACTCCATCCGGTACCACCTCGAGCGCCCCCTGCGCCTGGACGCCGTCGTCCCCAAGGCCGAGCTCGAGGACGAGGTGCGGCGCCTGCTGCACCGGGTGCGCCTCGAACCCGACGCCGTGATCGACCGCCGCCCGCACGAGCTCTCGGGCGGTCAGCGGCAGCGCGTCGCGATCGCCCGGGCGCTGGCCTCCCGGCCCAGCCTGCTCGTGGCCGACGAGCCGGTCTCGATGCTCGACGTCTCCCTGCGCCTGGGCGTGCTCAACCTGCTCGCCGACCTGGGGCGCGACGAGGGCCTCGGCGTCCTGTACATCACCCACGACCTGGCGACCGCCCGGCACTTCAGCGACGAGATCCTCGTGCTCAACCAGGGCCAGGTGGTCGAGAGAGGCACGGCCGACGACGTGATCCTGCGCCCCCAGCACCCCTACACCCGCGAGCTGCGGGCCGCGTCCCCCGACCCCGAGAAGCACTTCGCCTCGCTGTCCGGCTCGCAGGGAGGTACCCGGTGACCGCCGTCCAGCCCCAGCCCCAGCCCGAAGCCCAGCCCCAGCAGGACGCCCTCGAGGTCGGCACCACGGCGACCACCACCGTTCAGGGCCACTCGCGCATCCCGTGGCGGTTCCTCGCCGGGCGTGCCGCGTTCTACCTGTTCACCCTCTGGGCCGCGATCACCATCAACTTCTTCCTGCCTCGCATGATGAAGGGGGACGCGGTCACCCAGTACCTGTCCCGCAACCGCAACGTCAGCCCCGAGGCCGCCGACGCGCTCCGAGCGCTGCTGGGCCTGGACACCGACGCGTCCATGCTGGAGCAGTACCTCGACTACTGGGGCCTGCTGCTGCGGGGGGACCTGGGCGTCTCCCTGCTGCACGGCCTGCGCCCCGTCACCGAGGTGATCAGTCAGGCGCTGCCGTGGACCGTGGGCCTGGTGGGGTTCGCGACGATCGTCTCCTTCGCGATCGGCACCATCGGTGGCGCGATCGTCGGGTGGCGCCGCGGCAGCCGGCTCGACGGGCTCATCCCCCTCACCACGTTCCTCAGCACCATCCCGTACTTCTGGCTGGGGCTGCTGGCCATCGCGGTGTTCTCGGTGAACCTCGGGTGGTTCCCCATCGGCAAGGCCTACGGCGTCGGCATCACGCCCGAGCTGTCGGCGGAGTTCATCGGCCAGGTGATCCAGCACGGCACACTGCCCGCGGCGACCATCGTGATCGCCTCCCTGGGCGGCTGGATGCTGGGCATGCGGAACATGATGCTCACGGTGCTCGACGAGGACTACGTCATGGTCGCCCAGGCCAAGGGCATGCCGAACCGGCGGGTGCTGTGGCGCTACGCCGCACGCAACGCGGTGCTCCCGCAGATCCAGAGCTTCGCGCTGTCGATCGGGTTCATCGTCGGCGGCACGATCGTCATGGAGATGGTCTTCAGCTACCCCGGCGTCGGGAAGCTGCTGCTCGACGCCACCAACGCCAAGGACTACGCCCTCATGCAGGGCGTGTTCCTGGTGATCACGCTGTCGGTGCTTGTCGCCAACATCCTGGCCGACGTCGCCTACGCCTTCCTCGACCCGCGCACCCGCCAGACGGAGGCCTGACCCATGACCACCGACCTGCGCACCGAGCCGGCACCCGACCTCCACGCGGCACCGGCGCCACGTCCCCGGGCGACGGGCCGCGCCCGGCTGGGCTCGGCCTTCGCGATGTTCCGCAACCGCAAGTCCATCACCGGCCTGGTGATCCTCGGGTTCTTCGTCCTCGTCGCGATCCTCGCCGACGTCATCGCGCCGTTCTCGCCCACCCAGGTGGACAGCACTGCGCGCCTCGAGCCGCCGTCGGGCGCGCACTGGCTCGGCACCACCCACCTCGGGGAGGACGTGCTCAGCCAGGTCATCTACGGCACCCGTGGGGTGATCGTCGTCGGGTTCCTCGCCGCGATCATGGCGACGATCATCGCCGTCCTCGTCGGGGTGATCGCGGGGTACCTGCGTGGCTGGCGCAGCGAGAGCCTCTCGGCGCTGACCAACGTGTTCCTCGTCATCCCCGGGCTGCCGCTCATCATCATCGTGGCCTCGATGTTCGACGACCCGCCGCTCGTGGTGATCGCCGCCGTGCTGGGGCTGACCGGCTGGGCGTGGGGCGCCCGGGTGCTGCGCGCCCAGACCATGTCCCTGCGCAACCGCGACTTCGTCCAGGCCGCCCGCGCCAACGGCGAGCCGCTGCACCGCATCATCGGCAACGAGATGCTGCCCAACCTCATGGCCCTCATCGCGGCGAGCTTTGTCGGCACGGTGACCGCCGCGATCCTCGGCCTGACGACGCTGTCCTACATCGGCGTGATCCCGGTCAACACCTACAACTGGGGGACGATCCTCAACTGGGCCGGCGCGCAGGGGGCGTTCCGGCAGAACCAGTGGTGGTGGTTCCTGCCCCCAGGGCTGTGCATCGCCGCGATCGGCGTGGCGTTGTCGCTGATCAACTTCGGCATCGACGAGTACGTCAACCCGCGCCTGCGGTCCGCCGGGGAACGTGCCCGCGCGATGAGGAAGCGGGGCCTGGACGTCAACGACCCGGTCACCGCGGTTCGTCCAACTGCGGTGCGCCCGACGACGAGCCCGGGCAGCGCGACCTCCGCTGAGGAGCGAGCATGACCCTCAGCGCCTCCACCTTTGCCTCGACCACTGAAGGACCTCGATGACCGTCACGACGACCGCCCCGTACCTGGACCCGACCCTCGGCGTCGCCGAGCGGGTCGAGGACCTGCTGGGGCGGATGACCGTGGCCGAGAAGATCGGCCAGATGCTCCAGCTCGACGCTCGGGACGACCTCGACGACCACGTGCTGCGACGCCACGTCGGCTCGGTGCTGCACGCATCCCCCGAGCGGGTGCTGCGCGCGCACGACCTCACCGCCCAGACGCGCCTGGGCATCCCGCTGCTCATCGCGGAGGACTGCATCCACGGCCACTCGTTCTTCGAGGGCGCCACGATCTTCCCCACCCAGCTGGGCATGGCCGCGACCTGGGACCCCGCGCTGCTCGAGCAGGTCGCGCGGGCGACCGCCGTCGAGGTCGCCGCGACCGGCATCCACTGGACCTTCTCGCCCGTGCTCTGCATCACCCGTGACTTGCGCTGGGGCCGCGTCAACGAGACCTTCGGCGAGGACCCGCACCTGATCGGCGAGCTCGCCTCAGCCATGGTGCGCGGCTACCAGGGCGACGGGCTCGCCGACCCGACGGCGATCCTCGCGAGCGCCAAGCACTTCGCGGGGTACTCCGAGACCCAGGGCGGGCGCGACGCGTCCGAGGCTGACCTGAGCCGCCGCAAGCTGCGGTCCTGGTTCCTGCCGCCGTTCGAGCGCGTCGCCCGCGAGGGGTGCCGCACGTTCATGCTCGGCTACCAGTCGATCGACGGGGTTCCGATCACCGTCAACGACTGGCTGCTCAACGACGTGCTGCGCGGCGAATGGGGCTACACCGGCACCCTCATCACCGACTGGGACAACGTGGGCCGCATGGTCTGGGAGCAGCGCGTGCAGCCCGACTACGCCCACGCCGCAGCCGCAGCGGTCCGCGCCGGCAACGACATGATCATGACGACGCCGGGCTTCTTCGAGGGCGCCCTCGAGGCCGTCGAGCGCGGTCTGCTGGAGGAGGACGCCTTCGACGAGGCCGTGCGGCGCATCCTGACCCTCAAGGTCGAGCTCGGGCTGTTCGAGGACCCGCGCCGGCCCTCCGCCGAGCGCATCGACGCGGTGCTCGGCACGCACGGCGACCTGAACCTCGAGGTCGCGCGTCGCTCCGTGGTGCTGCTCGAGAACGACGGCGTGCTGCCGCTCGCGGGTGGGTTCACGGCGGGGACCGGCGGGCGCGGGGTGGCGGAGGCCGGATCCCGGCCCGCGCGGGTCGCCGTCGTCGGGCCGCTCGCCGATGACGCGCAGACCCAGCTGGGGGACTGGGCGGGCAGCTCGGGCCAGGCCGGGTGGATCGCCGACGGCCACCCACGCTCGATGATCACGACCGTGCTCGACGGCCTGCGCGACCACGTGCCAGCGGACTGGACCGTGACGCACGAGCAGGGCGCGGAGATCCTCACCCTCGAGCCCCACCCCGAGGGCGAGCGGTTCCCCGACGGGCAGCCGCGCCCGCCCGTGGTGCTCTCCGCCCCGGTGGACGACGCCGCGATCGCCCGGGCCGTCGACGCCGCCCGCGAGGCCGACTACGTGGTCGCCGTCGTGGGGGACCGGATCGAGCTCGTGGGGGAGGGGCGCTCGACGGCGACCCTCGAGCTGCTCGGCGGCCAGGTCGCGCTGCTCGAGGCACTCGCGGCCACGGGCACGCCCATGATCGTGGTGCTGCTGGCCTCCAAGCCCCTGGTGCTGCCCCAGGCTGCTCTTGAGGCCTCGGCCCTGCTGTGGGTGGCGAACCCCGGGATGGCCGGCGGGCGGGCGATCGCCGAGGTGGTCCTCGGGCTCGTCGAGCCCTCGGGGCGGTTGCCGTTGTCCTTCGCGCGGCACGTCGGTCAGCAGCCGACCTACTACAACCAGGTGCGTGGGCAGCACGGCGACCGCTACGCCGACCTGACCCAGCGTCCGGCCTTCGCCTTCGGTCAGGGCCTGTCCTACACGACCGTGGAGTACCGGGATCTGCGCGTCCTCGAGCCCACCCTGAACTCGGCCGACGTGCTCGAGGCCGAGGTGACGGTCGCCAACACCGGGTCCCGCCCGGCCCGCGAGACCATCCAGGTCTACGTGAGCGACAGCGTCACCTCGGTGAGCTGGGCCGATCAGGAGCTCAAGACGTTCCTGCAGGTCGAGCTGGCGCCGGGGGAGGAGCGCCGGGTGCGGATCGAGCTCCCGGTCAGCGCGTGCAGCCTGGTGGACGCTGGCGGGGCCCGTGTGGTCGAGCCCGGGGACTTCGAGCTACGGGTCGGTCGGTCCTCCCGTGCGGAGGACCAGGTGCGGGCGGGGTTCGTCGTCGTGCCCTGATCCGGGCCACGTCCGGGGTGGGTGCTGTGCCGGGTCAGCGCGGTCCCTTCCGCCCAGGTGTGGTCGACCCGTCGTCGTCGGGGACCTCAGGCCAGCCCTCGTCCCACTGCAGCTCGCAGATCTGCATGCGGATCTGGAGGTCCGGCTCCCACTCGTAGACGTGGTTGACCATGTAGTAGCGGCCCCGGTCCTTGATGACGTCCTGGCCGCCAGCCCCACCCTCGGTCTCGAGCACGACGGTCCCGCCGCCCTCGAGGAGCGGCACGCCGTCGCGGTCGACGTACGGGCCCGTGAGGCTCCTAGAGCGTCCCACCTGGACGTGGTAGCTGTCGCTGACGATGAAGCCGCGCGAGGTGAACAGGTAGTAGTTGCCCTTCCGGAAGACGATCGTGGGCGCCTCGAGCGACGGAGCCCCTGTCACCTCCGCCAGCTGCACCGGCTCACCGGTGGTCGAGGTCATGTCCCCCAGCTCGACGAGGTGGATGCCCTCCCACCACGACCCGAAAGCGAGGTACCAGGTGCCCCGGTCCTTGAGCACCTGCGGGTCGATCGCGTTGTAGGGGTCCCCGGGCTCCGACGTGAACACCGGGCCGTGGTCCTGCCAGCTGTCCAGGTCGTCGGGCGTCGTCGTCGACATCACGCCGATGGCCGAGTTCTGGGTACCGAGCTGGGAGACCGCGTAGTACAGCCAGAACGTGTCACCGGTGCGGACGATGTCCGGCGCCCAGAGGTGCTCCGAGCCGTACTCGAGCGCCCACTCAGGCACCGGCAGCGCGCCCAGCGACTCCCAGGGGCCCTCCAGGGAGCCCACGGAACGGCGCAGGTAGATGCCGCCCGGGTCCTCGGGCGACTGCAGGACGCCCGTCGAGGCGACGTAGTACGTCTGCGTGGACGGGTCCTTGAAGATCGCGGGGTCGTGCACCGGGTCGTCAACCGGCGTGGTGGAGCCGGTGTCTCCGGTCAGGGCGAGGCAGCCCGACGGGGGTGGCCCCTGCGTGTGGACGGAGGCCTGAGCGCCCGAGATCCCGGCGGCCATGCTGGCAGCAAGTGCGAGCACCAGCAGGAACGCGCCTCTCGGCGTCCAGCGGGTGTGGTCATGCGTCGTCGTCGACATGAGCTTGTCCCCTCTTCTGCGTCTAAGGGGGTGATCATCCGGACGGATCAGCCCCATTGCTGTCTGTCTTCCGTCTGTCGAGCCTGCTTCCGGGCCCGTCGACAGCGGTGTCGATCGAAGGTGCCCGAATTTCTACAACGATGTAGAGGAAATGTTACGTCCGGTTCCGCCTCTCGTCAACGGTTCGTGGCCGGTGGCGAGGGCCCAGGCCTCGCGCCCATAGTGGTGAGCGAGTCGGGCTGGCCCGACCCCTCGACCACCCAGGAGGACCCATGCACTACCGCATGCTCGGTGCGAGCGGCACCGTCGTCTCCACGCAGACGCTCGGCACGATGACCTTCGGCGCCGAGGCCGACGAGGAGACGTCCGGCCAGATCATGACCCGGTTCGTCGAGGCGGGCGGCACGCTCGTCGACACCGCCGACGTCTACAGCGCCGGGGTGTCTGAGGAGATCATCGGCCGCTGGCTGGCGCAGCACCCCACCGACGCCCGCGGGGTGGTCCTGGCGACTAAGGGTCGGTTCCCCATGGGGGAGGGGGCCAACGACGTCGGCCTGTCCCGCCGGCACCTGCGCGAGGCGTTGGACGCGTCGCTGCGCCGGCTCGGGGTGGACCACGTCGACCTCTACCAGATGCACGCGTGGGACGCCCTCACCCCCATCGAGGAGACCCTGCGCTTCCTGGACGACGCCGTCTCGGCCGGGAAGATCTCCGGCTACGGGTTCTCCAACTACCTCGGCTGGCAGCTCACCAAGGCCGTGCACGTCGCGCGTGCGCACGGCTGGGCGCCGCCGGTGACCCTCCAGCCGCAGTACAACCTCCTGGTCCGCGACATCGAGCACGAGGTGGTCCCCGCAGCCCTCGACGCCGGGATGGGTCTGCTGCCGTGGTCCCCGCTGGCCGGCGGGTGGCTGAGCGGCAAGTACCGCCGCGACGTCAGCCCCACCGGCGCCACCCGCCTCGGGGAGAACCCCGAGCGGGGGATGGAGGCGTGGGAGGCGCGCAACGCCGACGAGCGAACCTGGCAGGTGCTCGCCGTGGTCCAGGAGATCGCCGACGGCCACGGGGTGTCCCCCTCGCAGGTGGCGCTGGCGTGGCTCGGGGAGCAGCCCGCGGTGACCTCGGTCATCATCGGCGCGCGGACCGTCGAGCAGCTCGACGACAACCTCCACGCGGCCGACCTGCGCCTCTCCACCGAGGAGATCGCGCGGCTGAGCGAGGCCAGCGCCCCCCGCGCCGACGACTACCCCTACGGCCCCGCGGGGATCCAGCAGCGCCACCGGTCCTTGACCGGGGGCCGGTAGGGGCCTCGCCGGGCGGAGCAGCGGCGGGATCCTGAACCGGGGCCTACGGCCGGCCGCCGCCCCAGCCGCCGCCTCCGCCCATCCGCTGGGTCGTCAGCTCGGTGACCTGCTCGCCGTTGACGATCAGGGTGCCCCCGGACAGCGTCCCCGTCCCGTCGACGTCGGTCGCCGACTGCGCGGTGATGTCGATCGTGCCGCCCGTGATGGTGAGGTCGCCGTTGCTGTCGATCGCGTCGGTGTCGCCCGGGCCCATCACGACCGTGATGTCGCCGCCGTTGATCGTGATGCTCAGGCCGGTCGTCACGATCGCCGAGGCGGCAGCGTTGATGCCGTCGTCCGAGGCGTTGACCGTGATGTCACCGTCGTCGATCACGATGACCGGCGCTTCGATCCCCTCGACGGACTCGAGGATGTCGACGGTGCCGCCCGTGATGGTCACCTGCTGCTCGGCCTTGACGGCGTCGTCGCCGGTGGTAATGGTGATGTCGCCTCCGGAGACGACGAGCTGCCCTGCGCCGGCGTCGGTGTCGTTGCTGGACTTGATGCCGTCGCCCGCTGCGTCGACCGTGATCGTGCCGCCGCTGATGATCAGGGAGTCTGTGCCGCGGATGCCGTCGTCGACGCTCGTCACGGTGATCGTGCCGGCCTCGATCCACAGGTCGTCCTTGCCGACGATCGCGTCGGCGAACGTGGCGGTGACGTCCAGCGTGCCGGTGCCGGTGATGATCAGGTCGTCCGCCGAGTAGATCGCGCCGTCGACCTCCTCGTCGGAGCGTGCGGAGGCGTCGGAGACGGCGTTGGTGGTGCCGTCCGCCAGCTCGATCACGGTCGTCTCGGCGCTGTCGACCTGGATGGCGGCGCCGTCGCTGCTCTCGATCGTGGCGCCGTCCAGGATGATCCGCACGTACCCGTCGGTGGCCACGAGGACCTGTCCGGTGGTCGAGCCGCTGAGGACGTAGGTGCCGGCCTCGGTGATGGTGAGGCCGTCGTCGGTGAGCGTCACCTCCGTGGTCGGCAGGGCGCTCCAGTCGATGTCGCCGCTCGCGGAGCTCGTGTCGACCGCGGCGGTCGAGCTGGACGCGCTCGCGGTCGACTCGGTGCTGGACGCGGTGGTCGCGGTGCCCGAGCTCGAGGCGGTGGCGCCGCAGCCGGTGAGCAGCAGCGCAGAGGTGAGGAAGGCGGTGGTGGTGCAGGCGAGTCGTCTCATGATCAGTCCTTGGGTCGGGGTCCGGTGTCGGCGGAGCCCCACTTCATCGCGTGCCGCTATGCGCTCCCTGTGCGCTCCCCGTGCGAGGACTGTGGCGGCGGGAGCATTGGACCCACGGATGGTCTGCCGCGCAGCGCTACCCTCATGCGTCGGTGCGCACGTCGCGCCCGTGGAGAGGACCAGATGTCCATGCGCCACCGCCTCGCGGCTGTCTCCGCCGCCGGGCTCCTCATCCTCACCGGATGCACCGCGAGCCCTGAGACCGACCCAGCCGTCCCGTCAGCCGCCAGCTCGGAGACCGCTCCCGGTCCAGGCGGCGCCGTGGACGGGTCCGGCGCCGGTGTCGCGTCCTACGACCCCGCCGACGTGGTGGTCAGCCAAGAGGTCACCGTGCCGGGCTCTGAGGGCGACACTGCGACCGTCGGGGTGCTCTCCCTGACCGTCGAGGGCTCGGTCCAGGTGCTGCGACTCGTGGTGACCCCGAACTTCTCGAGCGTGAGCACCGCGGAGAGCGTCAACCAGTACGCCGTCTGGGGCACCGATGCGTTCCGTCCCACGCTCGTCGACATGGAGAACCTCAAGGTCTACTCCGCCCTCAGTGACACCGGTCAGTACTGGGCCTCGGACGCCGTGTACAACGAGGCGATCAACGGCGAGCCGATGATCGTCTGGGCGGTGTTCGCGGCACCCGAGGACGACGTCGACGCCGTCGACCTGCGGCTGCATGAGTCCTGGCCCGAGTTCACCGACATCCCGGTGACCCGGTGAGCAGAGTCCGCCGCGAGCGTCCCCGCACGGTGGGAGCCGTGGCTGCCGCGCTCGCAGCTGCCGTGCTGGTCACCGGCGCAGCCCCTGCCCCCGACGAGGGGTGGCAGGACCTGGGCGAACCCACCACCGAGCAGCTGGCGGTCTCGGTCCAGGTCTGGGACCCCCGCGGGACGGTCCACACCTGGAACCCCGAGGGAACGGTTCGAGGCCTCGCCGTCGAGGCGGCCGACGGCGCCGAGTCCGTGGTCAGCCTCACCGCCGACCTGCTGTTCGAGTTCGGCAGCGCGGAGCTCGCCGACTCGACCGCGGAGGCTGTCGCGGCGACCGTGGCCGACCTGCCCGAGGGCGTCGCGGTCCTCGTCGGCGGTCACACCGATGCCATGGGCACGGACGCGATCAACCTGCCGCTCTCGACCGCACGCGCCGAGGCGGTCGCAGCCGCGGTGCGCGACGCGCGACCGGACCTGGTCCTCACCGTGCAGGGATTCGGCTCGAGCGCTCCGGTGGCACCGAACACGGTCAGCGGGGAGGACGACCCGGAGGGCAGGGCCCTCAACCGCCGCGTGGAGCTGCGCTACACGAGCTGACGGGGGCCACCACCGGGCTGCCGCGGAGGCGCGCCGCGATCGTGACCGCCGCTCAGGCCTGGGCGTCCTCTCGCGACGCCCGTGCCAGTCGTTCGACGAGGTCGTCCGGGATCGGTGTGCGCAGCGAGAAGGTGATCCCGGTCTTGGTCGCCTTGAGGCCAGCCGCCGCGATCCCCTCGGCATGTGCGGAGATCGCGCCCGGAAGGAGGTACAGCCCGCACTGCTTGCTGAACGCCGCGTAGCTGGCGACGACCGTGCCGTCGATCCTGAACCCTGGCATGTTGTACGCCACGATCTCGTCGGCCTCCGGCAGGACGCGGGCCAGGATCGCGCGCAGATGTGCCAGCGCGGGCTGGAACTGCTCGGGCGCCGCGGCGATGTACGCGTCGTGATCGGCGATCGTCGTCATGCTCGACATCCTCGCCCACGTGCTCCGCTGACCATCAGGGTCAGCGTCGCCGGGCGGTCAGCGTGAAGGTCGCCGGGAGTCGCTCGGGCCGGTCGCGCAGGCGGTACTCGTCGACGCCTTCGTCGAGGACCATCAGCTCGGGGAGGGCCTCCCACGGGGCGCTGTCGTGCTCGGTCAGCGAGGTCAGCTCCAGGCCCGCGTCCAGCACCGCGGTGACGATCTCGCCCAGGCCGTGGTTCCACTCCATCGAGCGCGGCTGGGCGACCTTGTCCGCACCCGCGTAGCTGTACTCGTCGTTCCAGACGAGCGGCTCGGTCTGCTCGAAGTACGGGAGCTCGAGCGCGAGCGTCGTCGCCCCCGGACCGGTGATCCACGGCTGCTGTTCACGATCGACGTGGTCGGCACCGACCGTCATCGCGAGGGCCGAGTTCAGCACGGGGTGGCCGTCGCGGATGAACAGCCGACCACCCGGGCGCAGCAGGGCGGCGACCGTCTGCGCCCAGCGACGGATGTTCGGCAGCCAGCAGATCGCGCCGATGCCGGTGTAGACGAGGTCGAAGCGCCGGCCGTCGAGCGCCTCCGGTGCCGCGTAGACGTCGGACTGGACGTACTCGATGTCCGCGCCGGCGCGCTGCGCCAGGCTCCGCGCCTCGTCGAGGGAGGTGCCCGAGAGGTCGACGCCCGTCACCTGCGCGCCCAGCCGGGCAAGGCTCAGGGTGTCGGTGCCGAGGTGGCACTGCAGGTGGACGACGTCGAGGCCTGCGACGTCCCCGAGCCGTGGGCGGTCGAAGGCGACGACGGCCGAGAGAGCGTCCGGGTCGGCCAGCAGCCGGTCGATCCCGTAGCCCTGGGCATGCACCGATGCGCGGGCGTCCCAGTTGGTGCGGTTGAGCTCGAGGTACTCGTCGGTGGACACCTGCCGGACGCTAGCAGCGCCGTTGCCGCCGATGGGTGACACGGACACCCCGTCAACGGCAGGGCGCCAGCTCCTCGACGAGGCCGCCCCCGCTGTCGACAGCGATCCGGACGTCCTCGGCACTCGTCTCGAGAACGACGTCGTCGGTCGGGAAGGGGAAGGTCTCCTCGAGCGGGTAGGCCGCGCGCCGCGTCGCGATCGCCGAGCCGGGCGGCGCGACGTACAGCGCGGCCTCGCCGGAGAACATGATCTGCGTCTGGCGCACGACCGCCGTGCACCCCTCCGGGCTGGTAGCGACCACCACGTCGTCGTCGGCGGTGAACAGGCCCCAGAGGAGCGCCCTCGATGCGAGCAGCACGACCCCCGCCGTGAGCAGGGCTGAGGCGACCCGGCGCACGCCGCTCCGTGCCGTCCACCCGTGACGCGGCCCGCCGGCGCCTGGCGCGCGCCCACTCGTCCACGGCTGTCCATGCCTCAGGACGCCCGCGCCGACGACGACACCGACGACGCTCAGAACCATCGGGACCGGCTCGGCCAAGAAGACCCAGAGTCCGTAGCCCACGATCAGGACGAAGAATCCGACGAGAGGGATGAGGAGGAGTGACACCACCAGGAGCGAGGTCACGAGCCCACGGACGACCGCCCACTCCGCGTCCCGCAGGGGCCCCGGCGCCCGCGACACGAGGTGACCGCCCGCCATGGCAACCGCGGCCAGGACGACGGTGAGGAAGAGGGCCGGCCGACTCAGCGCGGTAGATCCGAAGACCAGCACGCGCTCTGATGCTGTCAGCGCTGCGACGCCCCCGGTCACGGCGGCGGCGAGGGAGCTGATCAGCGCGGACCGTCCAAGTACTCGGCGCCACCGGGGTGCGCGCGCCACCGTTCCCTCGGCTGCCGCAGCGGGAGCTGGCGCGCTCGGGGACGGGTCCAGATGGAGCATGATCACGACGCTAGTGACGCGTCGGCTTCGGTCGGCTCGGTTCACTGGACCTGCACCGCGCCCACCCGAACCCACCGCGTGGAGCGTCACGCAGTCTTCAACACAGGTGCGGCTTATTGAAGCCTAGTGAGCGACCAGCGGACGGCCGTCGAGCCCGATGCGCACGACGACGCAGCGTGGCCCGCGCTCACCACCGAGCCCCGCGACTGGACGTCGCATCTCGATGACGGGCGCCTCAGCATCTGGGAACGCCAGCGAATCTCCCGCCCCTACAAGGCGTCAGTCCTCCCGCTGATCGCCTCCCGTACCCCGCGCATCAGCAGCACCGTGCAAGTCCTCGTCAACGACGCGACCTCGGACGTCGCACGGTTCGACAGCGAAGTCGCGACGATGCCTGTGCCCATGCCCGCGGTCCTGCTCCGCACCGAGTCGGCGTCCAGCTCTCAGATCGAGCATCTGACCACCGACGCCCGCAACCTCGCCATGGCGAGCCTCGGAGTCGGAGCCAAGCAGAATGCCGAGCTCGTGGCTGCGAACGTGCGCGCCATGAATGAAGCCCTCGCCATCGGCGACCACGTCACCCCCGACACGATCCTTGCTGTTCACCGCGCCTTGCTCGCCGCGTCAGACCCCGAGGTCGCCGGACAGTGGCGCGACGAACAGGCGTGGGTCGGCGCCTCCGCGATCAGTCCGCACGGCGCCGACTTCATCCCCCCGCACCATGAACGTGTGCAGACCGCGATCCTTGACATGGTCGGGTTCGCTGCGCGCGACGACATCCCCGCACTCACGCACGCAGCGCTCGTTCATGCTCAGTTCGAGACCATCCACCCGTTCGTCGACGGCAACGGGCGCACCGGCCGTGTGCTGCTGCACCAGGTCTTGCGCCGCCGGGCCGTGACCCGGCACGCGACCGTGCCCGTGTCCGCCGGCCTCGTGCGCGATCCCGAGCGCTACTTCCGCGCACTCACCAGCTACCGCGAAGGCGATGCCGATGTCATCGTCGAACAGGTTGCCTACGCGGCAGTGGCCGCCATCATCAACGGCCGCCAGCTCGCGAACGACGTCATGGCTCTCCGCGCTGGATGGCAGGACCAGATCAAGGCCCGATCCGACTCGGCGGCATGGCGCCTCGCCGACGACCTCTTCGCCCAGCCTGTCGTCAACGCGGAGTACGTCGCAGCGACGCTCGCGATCTCCGACCGTGGTGCCCGCAACGCGATCGAGGTCCTCGAGAAGGCCGGCGTCCTTCATCCGTCGACCTCGGCGCGACGGCACAAGGTCTGGCAAGCGCCGCACGTCCTGACCGCCATGGATGCGTTTGCCGCCCGTGCTGGGCGCCGCGCCTGACCCGACCGACAGCCCGCTGGGAGCTGTCGTTGTCGGGACCCGACAACCAGTCGGGCGGATCCTGAGTGCGACGCCGCCCCCGCGCACCCGAAGGGCTCCACTAGCGTCGCCGAAGGCGCGCCATGGACCCATGTCCGGCGCACCTCCTGCACCCCCACATCGCTAGGACGGTTCCCATGACCCTGCTCGCCGGCAAGAAGATCCTGGTCACCGGGGTGCTGACGGAGGGGTCGATCGCCTTCCACGTCGCCCGCCTCGCGCAGGAGCAGGGGGCCGAGGTCGTACTCACGTCCTTCGGGCGGCAGATGCGGCTCACCGAGGTCATCGCCCGGCGGCTGCCCGTGCCGGCACCGGTGGTCGAGCTCGACGTGACCTCGCCCGAGCACCTGGAGGGCCTGGCCGGCGCGGTCGGTGAGCACGTGGACCGGCTGGACGGGGTGGTGCACTCGATCGGGTTCGCCCCGCAGTCGGTGCTCGGCGACAAGTTCCTCACGGCCGCCTGGGAGGACGTCGCGACCGCCGTCCACGTCTCGGCCTTCTCGCTCAAGTCCCTGGCCGTGGCCGCTCTGCCGCTCATGGGCCGCGGGGGCTCGATCGTCGGGCTGACCTTCGACGCGAGCTACGCCTGGCCCGTGTACGACTGGATGGGCGTCGCCAAGGCGGCCTTCGAGTCGACCTCACGCTACCTGGCCCGGGACCTCGGCCCGCAGGGGATCCGCGTCAACCTCGTCTCCGCCGGCCCGGTCAAGACCACGGCCGCGACCTCGATCCCCGGGTTCGAGGCCATCGAGGGCGGCTGGGACGCCAAGGCGCCCCTCGGCTGGGACGTCCGTGACCCGGACCCCACCGCCCGCTCCGTCCTCGCCCTGCTCTCCGACTGGTTCCCGGCCACCACGGGCGAGATCGTCCACGTGGACGGCGGCGTGCACGCGATGGGGTTGTAGCACCGCCGGGCCGTTCCAGGGACCTTGGGCCCAGGAGTCGGCGAGGGGGGCGCCCACACTCGCGGAGGCAGAAGTTACGGTCCCGTAGGTTCGTCTGGAGGTCCCCGTCATGGCGTTGCACCAGGCACCGACCGACCTCGCCCCGCCCCGCACCCAGCTCCCGCCGATCATCCAGGGCGGGATGGGGGTCGCCGTCTCCTCCTGGCCCCTGGCGAGGGCTGTCTCGGCGGCGGGCCAGCTCGGCGTCGTCTCCGGGACCGCGCTCGACGTGGTGCTCGCCCGACGCCTGCAGGACGGCGACCCCGGCGGGCACCTGCGCCGCGCCCTGGCGCACTTCCCCGTCCCGGCGATGGCCCAGCGCGTCCTCGACAGGTACTTCCGGGCCAAGGGCCGCGCGGCCGGTCAGCCCTACCTGCCCGTGCCCAAGCTCGGCCTGCGACCCTCGACCGGGGGGCTCGAGCTCGGCGTCGTCGGGGCGTTCGTCGAGGTCTGGCTCGCCAAGGAGGGCCACACCGGGCCGGTGGGGATCAACCTCCTCGAGAAGATCCAGATGGCCAGCCCGAGCGCTGCCTACGGGGCGATGCTCGCCGGGGTCGACGTCGTGCTGGTGGGGGCGGGGATCCCCGTCCAGTTCGCCGCGATGCTGAACCGCCTGGCCCACCACGAGCCCGTCGTGCTCGACGTCCGCGTCGACGACGCGACCCGCGCCTACACCGTGGACCTCGACCCGGACCGGCTGACCGGCGGCGGGCTCGCGCCCCTGCACCGGCCGCAGCTCCTCGCGATCATCTCGGCCCACATCCTGGCCGTGCACCTGGCCCGCGACCCGGCGACCACGCCGGACGGCTTCGTCGTCGAGGCACCACCGGCCGGTGGGCACAACGCCCCGCCCCGGGGGCGCCTCACCCTCGACGAGGACGGCCAAGCGGTGTTCGGGCCCCGGGACCAGGCCGACCTGGCCGCCGTCGCCACGGTCGGGGTGCCCTTCTGGCTCGGCGGCGGGCACGGGACGCCCGAGCAGGTGAGGCGGGCGCGGGAGGCCGGGGCCTCGGGGGTGCAGGTGGGCTCGCTGTTCGCCCTGGCCGCCGAGTCCGGGATCGAGCCCGAGCTGCGCCGCTCGATGCTCGCGGACCTGGCCGCCGGGACCCTCGAGGTGCGGACCGACCCACGCGCCTCACCCACCGGGTTCCCGTTCAAGGTGGTGACCATGCCCGGCACGCAGTCCGACGCCGAGGTGTACCGGGCCCGGCCACGGCTGTGCGACGTCGCCCACCTGCGCGTGCCCTTCGAACGCAGCACGGGGACCGTGGGCTACCGGTGCCCCGGCGAACCCGTCGACGTCTACGTCGAGAAGGGCGGCACGGTCGAGGGCACCGCGGGGCGAACCTGCCTGTGCAACACCCTGCTGGCCACCGTCGGCCTCGGCCAGACGCGGCGCGAGGGGTACCGCGAGGCGCCCCTGCTGACCCTGGGCACCGACCTGAGCGGCGCCGCCGCCCTGCTCGAGCGCCACCCGGACGGCTGGCGTGCTGCCGACGTCCTCGCGTACCTGCTCGGCTGAGTCGACAGGGCGGGCCGCTACGCCCACGCCGATGATCACCCCGCGCCGTAGAGTGCGGTGATGACACAGGTGCATCGTGAGGTCGAGACGAAGTACGAGGCGGACGCGGAGCTCCAGCTGCCGGACCTGGTCGAGCTGTTCGGGTCGGTGCGCGAGGGGGCGTCGAGCCCGGAGGAGTCGTCCTGGGCAGAGGAGAGCGTGGAACGGCAGCGCCTCCGCGCCACCTACTTCGACACCGCGGAGCTCGACCTCGCTGCGGCCGGGCTGACCCTGCGACGGCGCACCGGTGGTTCGGACGCGGGCTGGCACCTCAAGGTCCCGATGGCTGACCGGTCGCGGTCCGAGGTCCGGCTCCCCCTCGGACGTGGCGCCACCACCGTCCCGCCGCGCCTCGTCGCGATGGTCTACGCGGCCACCGACGGGCGCGACCTGGTCCCCGTCGTGAAGATCGAGACCGACCGCACCGTGCGGCACCTGGTCGACGAGGCCCGGCAGGTCGCCGTCGAGGTCGCCGACGACCTGGTCACCTCCCGCCCCGTGCCGTCGTCGGACTCGGGAGAGAGCCCGCCCGCGACCTCGTGGCGAGAGATCGAGGTCGAGCTCGTCGACGGCCCCGCCAGCCTGCTGGACTCCCTCGACCCCGCCCTGCGGGCGAGCGGCCTGGTCCCGGCCAGGACTGCCTCGAAGCTGGCCCGGGCGCTCGGCCGCACGTCACTGGCCAGCCCGGCGGGTAGCAAGGCACGCAAGACCTCGGCGAAGAAGGCCGCAGCGCCCACGAAGGCCGCCTCGGGCAAGAAGCCCCGCGCGGGGGCGGTCGCGCTCGCCCACATCGGTGTGCAGGTCGACAAGATCCGCGGGCAGGACCTGCCCGTGCGCCTGGATGTCGAGGGCTCCGTGCACGCGATGCGCGTCGCCACCAGGAGGCTGCGCAGCGCCCTCACCACGTTCGCGCCCCTCCTCGACCGGAAGGTCACCGACCCGCTGGGCACGGAGCTCACGTGGCTGGCCCGCGTCCTGGGGGAGGCCCGCGACGCCGAGGTGATGCGGGCCCGCATCGGCGCGGCCGTCGACGAGGAGCGTCCCGATGCGCGTCTCGATGCCGCGGTCGCCGAGAGCGTGGACGACGAGCTCGACAACGCCTACCGGGCAGCGCATGAGGACGTGGTGAACCAGCTGAGCAGTGACCGGTACCGGGCCCTGCTCGACGCGCTCCGAGCCCTTGTCGAGAACCCGCCGCTCACCGAGCGTGCCGGACGGTCGGCGCAGAAGGTCCTGCCGGGACTCGTCGCGAAGAGCGACGCGAGGGTCGGTGCTGCCATGCGAGCCGTCCGCACGGCGCGCGACGAGGCCAAGCGCGAGGCAGCGCTCCACCGTGCCCGCAAGGCCGCCAAGCAGGCGCGCTACGCGGCCGAGTCGGTGGCGCCGGTGTTCGGCAAGGACGCACGGAGGTTCGCCGCAGCCATGGAGGGGGTCCAGCAGGCGCTCGGCGACCACCTGGACTCCTTGGCCACCCGCGACCGGCTCCGTGAGCTCGCCTCCCGGACCGATCAGCCCAGCACCGCGTTCACCTACGGCCGTCTCCACGCCTTCGAGGACGCGAGAGCGGAGCAGTCGGGCGAGCTCGTCGGCGATGCCTGGGCTGCGGCACGCAAGAAGAAGCTCCGCACCTGGTTGGACTGAGCCGGCAGGGCGCCCACGCCGTGCCGCGGGACGGGAGCGCCTGCCCTCAGGCTCCCGGCACGGCGGCCACGGACGCTGCGTGCTCGTAGTGCCGCAGCAGCCGGTCGCACACCACCGGCCACGTCCGTGCCCGCACGGCCTGATGGGCGGCCACCCCCATGGCGACGCGCTTGGCCTGGTCACCCACGAGGTCGACCACCCGCGTGCGCAACGCAGCGAGGTCGCCCTGGGGGTAGAGCCAGCCGGTCCGGCTGTGGTCGACGAGGTCGCGCAGGCCCCCCGCGCCGACGGCCACCACGGGCACGCCGCTCGCCATCGCCTCCTGGGCGGCCTGGCAGAACGTCTCGTAGGGGCCGGTGTGCACCATGACGTCGAGGCTCGCGACGGCCCGCGAGAGGGCCAGGCCCGACAGCGACCCGGTGAAGTGCGCCCCGGGCAGGCGCCGCGCGAGCCGCTCGCGCTCCGGCCCGTCGCCGATGACGACCAGCTGCACCCCGGGCAGGTCCGCCAGCACGGCGAGGTCCTCGACCTGCTTCTCGGCGGCGAGCCTGCCGACGAAGCCGACGACGACGTCACCGCCCGGGGTGAACCGCGCCCGGAGGCCGGCGTCGCGGTGGGTGGGGGAGAAGGCCGCGGTGTCGACCCCGCGCGGCCACACCTCCACGCGAGGGATGTCGTGGTCGAGGAGCTCCTGGGCGGAGGTCGGCGACGGCGCGAGGGTGAGCTGGGCCCGCCCGTGGACGGACCGGATGTGCCGCCACGCCGAGGTCGAGGCCGCGGTGAGCCCGTACCGGCGGAAGAACCCTGCGACGTCGGTCTGGTAGATGGCGACGACGGGGATGCCGAGCGACCCGGCCACGCGCATCACGGGGCCGCCGAGGGTGAACGGGGACGCGAGGTGCAGGACGTCGGGGCGGAACTCCGCGAGCCTGCGGTGCAACGACCCCGAGGCCACCGCGGGCACCGGCACCGGGACGCGCACGTGGCGGTGGCCGGGCAGGCCCACGGACGGCAGGTTCACCACGTCGAAGCCCTCGCACTCCGGGGGCGGGTCACCCAGCGCGAAGACCCGCGCGTCGTGGCTCGTCCGGCTCAGGTGGCGCAGCACCTGCTGCACGGACCCGGTGACCCCGTTGATCGAGGGAAGGAACGTCTCGGACACGACGGCGATCTTCACGCTCGAATCCCACCAAGGTGATCTTCACCGCAGGTGTGCCGCCGGAGGCGGGCAGGGGACGTCCGCGTGAACCCTGGGCGGGACGACGACGTCGGCGCGCACGCTGGAACATCCCGGCTGCCGGACTCGTTGAACAAGACACGATGAGACTGAATCGATACGAGGAGTTCGAGGACCCGGCCGGCCGCCGGGTCCGGTACCGGCGCCGCGACACCGGGGGCGTGGTCGCCGTCGGAGCCGAGGTCGCGCAGGACGCGACGCTCGGTCGCGAGACGTGGGTCGACCCTGGGGCGCGCGTCGTGGCCGGTGCGCGCATCGGGTCGCACGGCTGGGTCGAGGCGGGAGCCGTCGTGGGCGAGCAGGCCCGGCTCGGGCGCGACGTCCACGTCGGCCGTGATGCCGTCGTCGGCGCCGGGGCGTGGGTCGGCGACCGGACCCACATCGGCGCGCGTGCCCATCTCGCGGCGGGGGTCGCCCTCGAGCCGGACACCAGAGTCCCCGAGGACCAGGACGTGGTCGTGGCACCGACCACCCCGTCCGTGCCCGCCAAGGTCAGACGGGGCCGCGCCGCGTAGGTCAGCCTCGAGATGGCCCGGGGCGCCCGACGGTGACCCCTGAGCGGCCCCTGAGGCGCACGCCGCCCCCGACGACCAGGGATCAGGGACGCCTCAGGTGCCTCCCCGATGTGTCAGACCCCCGCGAGGACCACGCTGGTGTCATGCCCGCAGGACGCGGGCGCCGCTCCCCACCTCGAGCGGACATCCCCCGCCAGCAGCGGGTCAGAAGGGAACGTCACGTGGGCATCCAGGACAGCTTGTACGCCGAGGGCTACTACCGGCCCCACCAGGACAGGATCCTCGGGGGCGTGTGCGCCGGGCTCGGCCGCCGCTGGGGGATGACCCCGTGGAGCGTGCGGTGGCTCTTCATCCTCATCCTCTTCGTGGTGCCGGGCTCCCCGATCCTCATCTACCCGATCCTGTGGATCTTCATGCCCGACGAGCGCAGCGTGTGGGCGCCTGCGCCGCCGACCCCGAACCCGTAGCCCGCGCCGGCCCCTGCTGCCCGCGCCAGCCCCCGCCGAGGTCGCACATCTGCACCGAGGTCGCACCTGTGATCGTGCGTTCTCGGTGCAGATGTGCGACCTGAGCGGGGGGTAGGGCAGGTGGGCGGGGCAGCTCAGCCCACCGGCAGGCACACGGCCTGCGAGCAGCGGTCCACCTCGTCGGCGTCCAGGGTGAGGTCCGCGGCGGCGGCGGAGTCGGTGATCGAGGTCGCGCGTCGGGAGCCGGGGATGGCGATGAGCGCCTCGCTGAGGGCCAGCTCCCAGGCCAGCACCACCTGCTGGGGGCTGACCCCGTGGTGCTGGCCGATCTCGGCGAACACCGCGAACCGCTCGCCGACCTGCTGCGCCCCGCCGCCCGTGCCGCCGAGGGGGCTCCAGGGCAGGAAGGCGATCCCGTGCTCCTCGCAGTACCGGAGCTCGTCGTAGCTGCCCGGGTGGCGCGGGGAGAACTCGTTCTGCACGCTCACCAGGGCTCCCTCGCCCAGCACCTCGCGCGCGATCTCGATCTCCTCGACGCTCGCGTTGGAGATGCCGATCTCGCGGATCTTGCCTGACCGCTTGAGCTCGGCCAGGTTCTCCATGACGTCGGCGTAGACCATCGTCCGGTCGGGGCGGTGGTACTGGTACAGGTCGATCGCCTCGACCTGCAGGGCGCGCAACGAGCTCTCCACCGCGGCGCGCAGGTGGGCCAGCGAGCCGTCGCGGCCCCACGTCTCGCCGTCGCCGCGGGTGATGCCGCCCTTGGTGGTGACCAGGACGTCGGAGGTGTCGCCGTGCCAGGTCCGGACCGCCTCACCGACCAGGCGCTCGTTGTGCCCGACCTGGTCCCAGGCCGGAGCGTAGATGTCCGCGGTGTCGATCAGGGTGACGCCCGCGTCCAGCGCTGCGTGGATGGTGGCGATCGCGTCCGCCGGCTCCGGGTACTCCTTCTTCTGGTTCATCGACAGCGGCATCGCGCCCAGGCCGATCGCGGAGACGGTGTACGGGCCGAGCTTGCGCTGCTGCACGGGAGGAACCTCCGGGTCGGGACGGTCCGGCGCGGGCCACGGGCCGGTCCGTCCCAGCATCGCACCCCCGCGGGCGAGCGGCAGGTCGTGGCCCCCGACGTGAGGTCCGGCGCCGGTCGAGCGTCTCCCAGGTCCCGGGGGCGTCCTACCCTCGTGGTGTGACGAACTCCGAGCGGCGCCCGCAGGACCACGACCTGACGGTCGCCACGCTCGACCAGGGGGTCGAGATCATCGAGTCGCGCGAGGTGCCCCTCGGTGGCCCCCGGGCGATGACGGTGCGCCGGACCCTGCCGTCGCGCCAGCGCTCCCTCATCGGGGCGTTCTGCTTCGCCGACCACTACGGCCCGGACGCCGTCGAGGCGACGGGCGGCATGGATGTGGCCCCGCACCCGCACACCGGTCTGCAGACCGTCACGTGGCTCTTCGAGGGCCGGGTGCTGCACCAGGACGCCCTGGGCTCGGTGCAGGAGATCCGGCCCGGGCAGCTCAACCTCATGACGGCGGGTCGTGGGGTCTGCCACTCGGAGGAGGGTACCGTCCGGCGCTTCCCCGACCAGAGCAGCCTGCACGGCATCCAGTTGTGGACCGCCCTGCCGGAGTCGACGCGGCACGGTGAGCGGGCCTTCGAGCACGTCGAGGAGGTCCCCACGGTCACCATCGACGGCGCGCGGGTGCAGGTCTTCATGGGGGCCCTCGGCGGTGCGACCTCCCCGGCGCGGGCCGACACCCCGCTCGTCGCCGCGCAGGTCGACCTGCCGGCCGGTGCTCGGGTCCGGCTGCCGGTCGAGCCGGGGTTCGAGCACGGCGTCATGCTCGACACGGGGCAGCTGCACGTGGCCGGCCACCCGCTGGCCCCGTCGGCCCTGGCCTACCTGCCCCCCGGCCGCGAGGAGATCGAGCTCGTCGCGGGTGACGCGGGCGCGCGGCTCGTCCTCATGGGCGGCGCGCCCTTCGAGGAGGACATCCTCATGTGGTGGAACTTCGTCGGGCGCGAGCACGAGGAGGTCGTCGAGGCCCGCGAGCAGTGGCAGGCCGCCGTCCGCGGGGAGGAGGAGGGCATCGCACGGTTCGGGCAGGTGCTCGGGTACGAGGGCGACCCGCTACCCGCCCCGGCCCTGCCGCACGTGCGCCTCAAGTCACGCGGTCGGCTGTAGCGGGGACGCCGTCGGCCCCGTCCGGGCAGTCCGGCCGCCGCTGAGACGAGGTCGGGCCGCCCCCGGCGGGTTCAGCGGCCGACGACGGCGTCGTACATCTCGTCGAAGCGGTGCTGGCGGTCCGCGTAGTGCTCGGCACGGTTGCTCTCGGGCTCGTAGGTGGTGCCGGTCGGCCGCGGGGCCCGGGGGACGTCCGGCGCGAGCACGTCCAGGGCCAGGAGGGCGGTGCCGCGCAAGGTGGACCGCTTGAGGGTCACGTGGGTGACGGGACGGCCCAGCACGTCGGCGAGGATCTGCAGCCAGCCCGGGTGGTCGTTGCTGACCCTGCCCGACGCCGTCATCCGCACCGCCTCGGGCGCCGCGGGACCGAGCTCGGCGACCACCCGGGCGTAGGTGATCGCGATGCCCTCGACCGTGCCGCGGAGCAGGGCGGCGCTGTCCGTCGCGGCGGTGATGCCGGTGATCGTGGCCTGGGCGTCACCGGCCCAGTGGGGTGCCCGTTCGCCCGTCAGGTACGGCAGCACCAGCGGCGTCGCGGCCGACGGCGGTGCGGTCAGCAGCGGGTCGATGTCCTCCTCGAGCCGGAAGGTGCTGGTCGCCCAGGCGAAGGCCCTCCCGACGTCGTTCAGCGCCCCGCCCAGGAGGGTGCGGTCGCCGTCGACCCGGTAGTTCCACAGGCCCAGAGGCAGCGGCTCGGCGGCGCGGGGGAGCAGCACCCGGAGCGCGCCGCTGGTCGCGGTGGCCGCAGCCATGGTGGTCGGGTCGGTCGCGCCGGCACCGACGTTGCTCGCGAACCCGTCGGTGATGACCGGGAACCAGCGGGCCTCGGCCAGGGCCGGCCTCCGCGGCGCCGTCGTCGGCCCCACCGTGTCCGCCAGGTCGGGGGGCGGCGACAAGCCGG